>JAICTB010000081.1 GCA_025936595.1 Thermoleophilia bacterium
CCCTGGTCTGACCAAGAGACACACCCTGGTCTGACCAGGAGACATGGCTCGGCCGGACGACGATTCGAGCCCGCAACCCCTGCGTTTCGTGCCTGTGGAGCCGTTGCCACACTCTGGTACGACTTGGTCTGACCAAGGGACATGGCTCGCCACGGCATGTCCCGGGGGGTCCAGGCGGGAGCGTTCAGGCCCGGATGGCCGACAGGACCGCGTCCCGCTTCTCGTTCATCAGCTCCCGCGACAGTGCTTCGAGGTTCAGGCGCAGCAGCGGCTCCGTGTTCGACGGGCGGACGTTGAAGTGCCAGTCGTCGAACTCCACGGAGAGCCCGTCGAGATGCGTGACCGTCCCCTCGCCGCCGAACCGCTCCTCGAGCTCTGCGAGCTTCGCCGGCACGTCGGCGACCGGCGTGTTGATCTCGCCCGTGATGAAGTAACGCTCCCGGAACGGCGCCAGCGCGGCGCTCAGCTTGCCGTGGCGGGACACCAGCTCGCACATGAGGAGGAACGGCACCGTCCCCGAATCGGCCTGCGAGAAGTCGCGGAAGTAGTAGTGCGCCGAGACCTCGCCCCCGAAGACGGCGTGCTCCTCGCGCATGCGCTGCTTGATGAACGCGTGCCCGACGCGGTTGATCAGCGGCACACCGCCCGCTGCGCGGATCGCCTCCGGCACGGCCCATGACGCGCGAACGTCGTAGATCACCTTGCCGCCGGGCTCGCGGCCGAGGATCGCCTGCGCGAACAGGGCCGTCGTGAAGTCGCCGGGAACGAAATCACCTGTGTCGTCGACGAAGAAGCAGCGATCCGCATCACCGTCGAACGCGACGCCGAAGTCCGCGTTCGAGGTCCGCGTCTTCTCGACGATGAACGCGCGGTTCTCCGGCAGGAGCGGATTCGGCTCGTGGTTCGGAAACGTCCCGTCCGGCTCGAAGTAGCAGCGTACGACGTCCACCATCGGCAGCCGCTCGAGCACCGGCGGGAGCATCGTGCCCGCCATTCCGTTCGCCGCATCGATCACCACGCGCAGAGGCTTCAGCGAGCTCACGTCGACGAACGAGAGAACGCGCTCGACGAACCGGTCCCAGATGTCCGCCTCGCGAACCGCGCCGCGCTCGGCACGATGCCAGGCACCGGCCCGTGCGCGGTCGCGGACGTCGAGCAGGCCCGACTCCCCGCCGACGGGCAGCGCACCGCCGCGGACGATCTTCATCCCCGTGTACTGCTTCGGATTGTGCGACGCCGTGACCATGATCCCGCCGTCGAGCTCGAGGTCGCCGACCGCGAAATAGAGCATTTCCGTTCCGACCATTCCGAGGTCGAGGACATCGGCGCCCGCGTCGGCTGCGCCCTCGCGGGCAGCGGCCGCCATCGACGGCGAAGAGAGACGCATGTCGCGACCGACGGCGACCCGCGCCGGCGCGAACTGCTCGACGTACGCACGTCCGATCGCGTAGGCGCCGGCCTCGTCGAGCTCCTCGGGGTAGAGGCCGCGCACGTCATACGCCTTGAACACCGTCGGATCGAGCACCGCGGCGCAGGTTAGCTACGCGCCGAGGATCGCCCTGATCGTGTCGGTCGACTCCGCCGTCGGCGACTCCGAGATCACCGTCGCGGGCCGTTCGAACCGACCCAGCGCGTCGCGCAGCGGCTCCGCGCGCAGCGTGCCGTCGCCGTAGGGGAGATGCTTCGTCTCGTTTCGGTTCGCGAACTGGATGTCCGAGAAGTGGACGTGAAACGGCGCACCGGGCTCGATCACCGCGTCGGCCTGTTCGAGCGCTGCGGCGAACGGCTCCTCCGACAGGAACGCACCGTCGGAGGTCGCATGCATGTGCGCGAAGTCGACCACGGGGCGGACCCAGTCGAGCCGCGATGCGATCTCGCACACGTCCTCGATCGAGCCCAGCTCGCGCACACGCCCCATCACCTCGATCCCGAACGGCACCGCGCGATCCTTCGCCTCGAGACGCTCCCGGAGCTCCCCGAGCTGCACGACGACCGCATCGATGGCGTCCTCGCGCGTGCGCCCGAGCAGGAAACCGGGATGGAAGACGACGAGCTCGGCGCCCGCGGCCTTCGCGATGCCGGCCGAGTGGTCGAGCATCCCGATCGCCATGTTCAGCTTCTTGCCGCGCTCGGCGTGACCCATGAATCCCGCGATCGGCGCGTGCACCGAGAGCGCGATGTCGTTCGCCGCGCACAGCTCGCCGAGCTCGGCGGCGAAGTCGTAGTCCATCCAGAAGCGCCCTTCGAAGTCGATCTCGCACGCAGTCAGCTCCCGTTCGAGCAGCGCGGCGAGCGCCGCTGCGGGGGAATCCCGCGACGGCACACGTGCCGGACCGAAGTGCAGATGACGAGCCATTGGCGAAGGTTAGGAAGCGCGGACCGCAGGGTATCGGCGCCCAATGGCTGAGAGTGGGCGCCCGCTCTTCTCGATCGGCGCGGTTGCGCGCATGCTCGACCTGTCCGCCGCGACCATCCGCACCTGGGAAACGCGGTACGGCAACGTCGTCCCGCAGCGCTCGCAGGGCGGCCAGCGGCTGTACTCGCGCGACCAGGTCGACCAGCTGCGCTTCGTCAAGGACGAGGTCGCCTCTGGCCGCCGGCCGGCCGAGGCGCACAGGCTGCTCACGGAACGCCTCGCCTGCGGCGACCCCTTCAGCGGCACGCACCTGCGCTTCCTGCTCGCCGACAGCGGGTTCGGCGCCGCGGATGTGCTGCGCAAGCTCCTCGGCAAGGATGCCGACCGCCTCGCGCTCGACGGGACGTCGGTTGTGCTCGTTGATGCAAGCAACGGTGAGTTCGACGATTTGGCTTCGCGCCTGCGCGCAGCGGGCGTCAACGTGCGCCCACTCGACGACGTCCTGTAGTCCGTCCGACGCTTTTCCTACCCTGAGGCGCATGACCACGCGCCCATCACGGATCGACCTGCTCGAGCTCGATATCGACCTCCGTCTCGCCGACCTCTGGCGGGAGGCCGCGGGCATCGGCGAGTGGTCGCTGGACGTCGTCGCGGCGTTCATGCGCGCCGCCTACGGCAAGGGCTACTGCGACGCGCTCACCGAGGACGATCCCGGTTCGCTTTGTGCCGATCACGGCTATCGCGTGCCGGCGCGCAAGCAGACCGCGAACGTCGAGCACTAGTCTCGTTACACTTCCCGGCGTGTCCACGCGCAGTCCCGCGCGGCTCGTCGTTGCCCTCGCCGTGGCCGGCGTGCTCGCTGTCTTTCTGCTCTACACCGCCGTCGCAGGTCACTCGACACCCACGCTGACGCCGAGTCAGCTGGGGGCGCACAGCGGCAAGCTCGCGATCGTCGGCGTCGTCGTTGGACCGTCGCGCGGCGACTCCCACTCGGCCCGCGGCCTGCGCTTCGGGCTGCGCAACATCGTCGGCTCGAGCAAGGTCGTCCCCGTCGTGTACCGCGGCGACAGCCCGCCGCCCCTCTTCACCGTCGGCCGCAACGTCGTCGTGAGCGGCAGCTATGCAAACGGGCGCCTCGCGGCGAACTCGATCGTCACGAAGTGCCCGTCCAAGTACACGGCGACGACCTCCGGCGCCTAAGCGGTGGCTGACCTCGGGCGCGCAGCCCTCGTCGTCAGCCTCGGGCTCTCCGTCTACGCGCTGGTCGCAGGCGCGACCGCGGCGATCACCAGCCGCCGGCGCCTCGCCACCTCTGCGCGGAACGCACTCTTCTGCTGCTTCGGCTCGACGCTGATCGCCGCGGTCGTGCTCGCGAGCGCGCTCGTGCGACACGACTTCTCGTTCACGTACGTCGCGCAGCACACGAACCGCACCCTCACGACGCCGTACGCGCTGAGCGCGTTCTGGGGCGGCCAGGAAGGATCGCTGCTCCTCTGGCTGCTCGTGCTGACCGGCTACGGCTCGCTCGCGGTCGCGCTCAACCGCAAGCTCCTACGCGACCTCACGGTGTGGGTCGTTCCGGTGCTCGCCGGAATCGGCACCTTCTTCGCGTTCGTGCTCGTCGCCGTCGCAAGCCCGTTCGGCACGCAGACGGCGCCGCTCGACGGCAACGGCCTGACGCCGAGCCTGCAGAACCCGTACATGGTTGCCCACCCGCCGATGCTCTACCTCGGCTACGTCGGCCTCTCGATCCCGTTCGCGTTCGCCGCCGGCGCGATGCTCTCCGGCCGCACTGACGAGCGCTGGATCGTCGCGACGCGCCGCTGGACGCTCGCCGCGTGGGCGTTCCTCGGCTTCGGCCAGTTGCTCGGCGCCCACTGGGCCTATGTCGAGGTCGGCTGGGGCGGCTACTACGCGTGGGACCCCGTCGAGAACGCGGCGCTGATGCCGTGGCTCGCCGCGACGGCGTTCCTGCACTCGGTGATGATCCAGGAGCGCAAGGGGATGCTGAAGGTCTGGAACATGGTGCTCGTCGCCCTCGCGTTCGAGCTCTCGGTGTTCGGCACGTTCCTGACGCGTTCCGGCGTCGTCAACTCGATCCACTCCTTCTCGAAGAGCCCGATCGGAAGCTGGTTCCTCGCCTTCGTGGTCATCTCGACCGTGTTCTCGCTCGCGCTCATCATGTGGCGGCTGCCGTTGCTCAAGGCGCGCACGAAGCTCGAGTCCGCGCTCTCCCGCGAGGCGACGTTCCTCTACAACAACCTGCTGCTCGTCGCGCTTTGCCTGACCGTGCTCTGGGGCGTCCTCTTCCCGATCGTCACGCAGGTCTTCAAGGGCGAGACGCGCACGATCGGCCGGCCGTACTACGACTTCTTCCTGCGCGTGTTCGGTCTGCCGTTGCTGCTCCTCATGGGCATCGGGCCTCTGATCGCGTGGCGCAAGGCGAGCTTCCGCGGGCTCGTGAAGCTGCTCGCCTGGCCGATCGCGGTCTCGATCCTCTGCGGCGTCGCCCTCGTCCTCGTGGGGGCGGGGTCGTCGAAGCCCGGGCTGATCGCCTACACGTTCTCCTCGTTCGTGCTCGCGACGATCGTGCTCGAGCTGGTGCGCGGCACCCGCGCCGTCGGCTCCGTCTTCACGCTCATCTCGCGCAACCGGCGCCGCTACGGCGGCTACGTCGTGCACGCCGCGATCGTGCTGCTCGCGATCGGCATCGCCGGCTCGAGCGCGTACGGCACCTCGACGCGCGCGCGCCTGACGCCGGGGCAGAGCGTATCCGTCGCCGGCTACACGCTCTCACTGCGCGACGTCCGCCGCACGCAGGTGCCGAACGCGACGGAGACGCGAGCGGTGTTCGACGTCGGCGGCCGCTGGCATGGCACCCTCGCCTCCGGCGACAACCAGTACATCTTCCCGCCGGAACCGTCGCGCGAGGTCGGGATCAAGACGAGCTGGACACGCGCGGAGGATCTCTACGTTATCGCCGACGACGTGAACGTGAAGACGCACGTCGTGTTCGTGCAGGTGCTCGTGAAGCCGCTCGTCAACCTGATCTGGGTCGCGGGGATCGTCTTCCTGCTCGGCGCGGGGATCGCACTCTGGCCGGACGCACGCGAGCAGCGGCGGCTCGTGACGCGGCTCGCACCCGCACAAGCATGAGGCGTAGGCTTGACGGAGCCGAACAAGGAGCGCAGGTGCCGGCTTCGCCGGCGCCGGAGCGGGCATGAGCATTCTCCTGGGTCTGCTGCTCGCCGCGATCGCGGTGCTGCTCGTCGCGCTCCCGTTCCTGCGCGAGCCCGTCACGGCTGACGACCGGCTCGAGGCTCCGGACGCGGAGGAGGACCGGCGGCGCGGGCTCCTCGAGGACCGCGACCGCGCGCTCGCCGCCCTGAAAGAGCTCGAGCTCGACCACCGCGCCGGCAAGATCGACGACGCCGACTACCGCGAGCTGATCGGCCCGCAACGGCGCGAGGCCGCCGCGGCACTGCGCGCCCTCCAGCGGCGGTACGGTAACGAGATGACCGCCTTCGAGACACCGGATCTGCCGCCGGAGCCGACCCCGCCGCCCGACGAGGGCTCGCCGCCCACGCCGGTGCCGGTACCCGAGCCGTACCCGCCGCCGGACGAGGCGACGATCCCGCAGGAGTAGCTGCCGGGAACGGCGAATCCCGACGTAATGCGCCGGCTCGCGCTCGCTGTCCTCGCAGTGCTCGTCCTCGCGACGCCTGCATTCGGCGACGACGTGACGAAGAAGCACGAGATCGACTCCCGGCTGTCGTCGCTCCAGGACAAGCTCGCAGAGCAGAAGCGAAGCGAGGAGTCCTTGCGGAACGAGGTCGCCGGCTTCACGGCGCGGATCCGCACGCTCGAGGCGAAGGTGGGGGATGTCTCCCTGCGCCTGAAGACGCTGGAGGCGGATCTCTCGCTGCACGAGGGGCGCCTCGATGCGCTCAACGCGCTCTTCTCCGTCCAGACGAAACGCTTCACGTTCCTGCAGGCGCAGTACGCCGCGTCGACCAAGATGCTGAACCGGCGGCTCGTCGACATCTACGAGTCGCCGCCCGCCTCGACGCTCGACGTGGTGCTCGGCGCGCGCAGCGTGCAGGACGCGCTCGACCAGGTGCAGTACATGAACGAGATCGGCGAGCAGGACCGGCAGATTGCGGCGCAGGTGCGTTCCGCGAAGGCCGAGGTGAGAGCCGCCCGCGCGCGGACGAAGCGGCTGCGCCAGACGGTCCAGGGCGAGACCGCGATCATCTCCGCGCGCACGGCGCAGACACGCGACGTCCGCGACGAGCTGGCAGGCGCCGCGGGCGACCTCTCGGCGACGAAGAACAAGAAGCTTGTCGACCTCTCGACGCTGACGGCCGCCGAGCAGGCCGAGGTCGGGGAGATCGACGCGCTGCAGGCGGCGTCGAACGAGATCGGCGCCCGTATTCGCGCCGCACAGGCGGGACGCACGAGCGGCCCGAGCGCGACACCGTCGGCAGCAGGGTTGATCTGGCCCGTGAGTGGGCCGGTCACGAGCCCGTTCGGCTGGCGCTGGGGCCGGATGCACCAGGGGATCGACATCGGCGTCCCCGAAGGGACGCCGATCCATGCCGCGGCCGCCGGGACGGTCATCTACTGCGGCTGGGAGGAGGGCTACGGCAACTTCGTCGTGCTCGACCACGGCGGAAACCTCGCCACGGCCTACGGCCACCAGAGCGCGATCGCGGTCGCCTGCGGCCAGCAGGTCGCGCAGGGCCAGGTGATCGGCTATGCCGGCTGCACCGGCCACTGCACCGGCCCGCACGTCCACTTCGAGGTTCGGATCGACGGCAACCCCGTCGATCCGATGGGCTACCTCTAGTCGCCGCCGGCTACCAGCGGTACCAGCGGCTGCCTTCGACGCCGCGGACGAAGAAGCCGATCACCCAGATGATGGCGAGGACGATCGCGACCCAGATCAGGAACTTCACGACGGCGAAGCCGAGGACGAAGAGCACGATCACGATCAGGAGAGCGAGGAGGAGGACTGACATACGATGGAGCTCCTTCGGTCGGTTTGCTGAGTTTCTGTTCAACGACCGACCGCCGTATCCGGTTGCGCGTCTGCTGCGTTTATCGGTTGTAAGCGGTAGTCACGAGCTGCCGCTGCACGTCGTCTCCCGACGAGCGGGCGCCTCCCCCCGGGGCGCCCGTCTTTCTGGTCCCGCTACGCGATCCCGAAGGTCTGGAGCAGCAGGAACAGGTTCAGGACGACGATCACCGTGGCGATCGCGGAGGCCGCAGCCGTCGTGATCCGCCGGTTGACGAGCGGCCCCATCACGTCCTTGCGCGCGGTGAAGACGACGAGCGGGACGAGCGCGAACGGGATCCCGAAGGAGAGCACGACCTGCGAGATGACGAGCGTGCGCGTGGGGTCGACGCCGATCGCGATCACGATGAACGCCGGGAGCATCGTCACGAGGCGGCGGACGGCGACCGGGATCTGCCGTCTGATGAAGCCCTGCATGACGACCTGCCCGGAGAGCGTGCCGACAGCCGAGCTTGAAAGCCCGGAGGCGATCAGCGCGAGGGCGAAGAGGACGCTCGACGCGCTGCCGAGAATCGGCTGGAGTGTCTTGTGCGCCGACTCCAGCGAGTCGACGTGCAGGAGCCCGCTCGTGAAGAACGTCGAGGCGGCCATGACGAGCATCGCAACGTTGATCACCCCGGCGATCGTCATCGCGACGACGACGTCGATCCGCGTATAGCGCAGGAGCGTCTGCGCATCCTCGTCGGTCTCCGGAACCAGACGGTCCTGCGTCAGCGCCGAGTGGAGGTAGATCACGTGCGGCATGACGGTGGCGCCGAGGATCCCGACCGCGAGGAGCACCGACTCGCTGCCGCCGAACTGGGGCGTGACGGCGTGGTGCAGCACCGCACCGAAGTCGGGGTGGGCGAAGGTCAGCTCCGCGACGTAACAGACGCCGATCACGCCGACGAGGACCGCGATCACGGCCTCGAAGGCGCGGAAGCCGAAGCGCTGCAGGCCGAGAATCGCGAAGGCGGCGACGCCGGAGAGCACCGCGGACGGGAAGAGGCCGAACCCGAAGAGGAGGTGGAAGCCGATCGCGGCGCCGAGGAACTCCGCGAGGTCGGTGGCCATCGCGATCGCCTCCGCCTGCACCCAGAGGAGGATGGCGGTGCGGCGGGAGAAACGGTCGCGGCACACCTCCGGCAGGTTCCGCCCGGTCGCGATCCCGAGCTTCGCCGACAGCGTCTGGATCAGCATCGCGAGCAGGTTCGCGGCGACGATCACCCAGACCAGGCGGTAGCCGAAGCGCGACCCGCCCGCGATGTTGGTCGCGAAGTTGCCCGGGTCGATGTAGGCGACGCAGGCGATGAACGCCGGCCCGAGGAACGGCAGGATGCGAAAGCGCGTGCGATGGAGAGCCTCGTCGACGGTCCGGAGGCCCTCCGGGAGCACGGCCCGCGAAGCGATCACCCTGGAATGTTAGCCGGACCTAAAAGTCA
>JAICTB010000148.1 GCA_025936595.1 Thermoleophilia bacterium
AGCGCCGCCGCGAAGACGAGCGTGCTGCCGCCCTTGAAGCGCCCGATCTCGGCAATCGGCCCGCGTTGCACGTCGCGCGCCAGCCGGTAGAGGAGCGCGGCCTCGTCGATCTGCAGCGACGCGACGCCGTGATTGAGCTGGTTCGACGAGAACATGAACGCGAGGTCCTCGAAGCCACGCACGTACGGTGGCCAGTGCTCGACGTTGCGGAAGCGCATCGACGCCGGGTCGCGCAGGACGGCTGCGTGGATCAGGTTCTTGCCGAGCGAGGTGCGGCCGAGGCGGCGGACGAGCGCTTTCGCGTTCATCTCGAGGACGCTACTGCAACGTCCGCACGTACGCCCACGCATGCCGAAGCCCCGCGGGACGCCACAGTGCGAGCACGGCGGCGTAGAGGACGACGCCGATCGCGGCCGCGGCGACCGCGCCCGTGACGAGCCGCGGCAGGAAAAAGGCGAGCGCCGCGAGCCCGCCGCAGACAGTCGCCGCGACGGCGACGCCGGCCGCGACGCGTGCCAGCGCGCCGAGCACGACGAGCAGCACGACGAGGACCGCCGCCGTGGTCACGCACAACGCGGCGGCCACGCCGCCGAGCCCGAACGCGGCGCGGCCGGCCCACGCGACGAGCACCTGTGCGCCGAGGGCCGCGACGGCGAGCAGCGGCAGCCAGCTCGCGCGCCCGCGGACGAAGACGAGCGGGTACGCGATCGTCAGCGCCACGGAGACCACCATCCACGGCGCGAGGTAGACGACGAGCCGCCCGAGCTCGGCGCCGGTGCCGCCGCCGTACGACGCGCCGAGCACGCCGTGGACAATCCGCTCGCCCGCGAGCGCGAACACGCCGGCGGCGGCGGCGATCGGCACGAGCGAGAGCCACGTGATCGCGACGACGTGCCGCGCGACCCGCTCGGGCTTCGCTCCCTCGCGCGCGAAGGGCACCGTCGCGACGAGCGCGACCGACGCGGCCGTCACGGCGACGAGGAACGCCGCGATCAGGTACGCGTAGGAGAAGGTGGTCGCGCGGCCGGCGCCGAGCCCCGACGCGAAGCGGTAGCCGACGAGGTACAGCCCCTGGAGCGCGAGCGGCAGCGTGACGCCCTCGCCGAGCTCGACGAGCCGGCCGAAGACGCGCCCGTCGGGCAGCCCGAGGCCGCGCCACATCAGCAGCGGCACGAGCGGGACGGCGAGCGAGATCGCGCCGTTCAGGGCGAGCCCCCAGCCGAGCGAGATGACGCCGTGCCCGAGCAGCGCGAGCGTCAGCACGACACCGGCGATCGACCCCGCAGCGAAGCCGAACGCGGCCCACTCGTAGTCGTCGAGCGAGGCGAGAGCGCTTGCGACGAGGCCGCCGTAGATCTGCGCGACGGCGGAGGGGACGATCCAGGGCAGGAGCTCGGCGGCCGAGTCGCGCGCCTGCGGGTTCGACGTCAGCGCGGAGGCGATCCCGTGGGGCCAGACGATCGCGAGAACGAGGACGAGCGCGAGCGGCGGCGCGAGCCCCGCGGCCCACGCACCGGCCTCCCGCGGCAGGCGGCCCGCCGCGTGCGCGGCGACGAATCGCGGCAGGACGACGACGCGCAGCGAGCCCGCGACGAGGACGAGCGCGAGGTACGGGCCGTACGCGGCAAAGAACCCGTCGGTCTTTACGCCGTGCCCAAACTTGCGGGAGAGAATGACGCCGAGCACCGCCGCCGACCCACTGACGGCCGCGGTCGAGATCCCCGTCAGAAGACCGCTGCGAACCGTTCCCCGACCTGGTGACCGACTACCCTCCATCCGTGCTCGGCGACGATACAGCCACGTGGTCCGCCGGAGAGCTCGACGCTCTCCACGGCGAGTTCGGCGACGCGTACACCGGCCGGACGGTGCTCGTCACCGGCGCCGACGGATTCATGGGCTCGCACCTCACCGAGGCGCTCGTCCACCTCGACGCGAACGTGACCGCGTTCGTGCGCGCAACCTCGTCGGGCGCGCTGAACAACATCGGCGGCCTGCGCGGCCGCCTGCGCGTCGTCTTCGCCGACCTGACCGACAAGACCTCGATCGACTACCTGATGCGCGACCTCGCACAGGCGCCGGACCGGCCGTACGTGTTCCATCTCGGGGCGCAGGCACACGTCGGCGAGTCGTGGCACCGCCCGTACGAGACCGTGATGGCGAACACCGTCGGCACGCTCAACCTGCTCCAGTCGGTCGTCGACCAGGGCGTCGAGCTCGAGAAGTTCGACACCGCCGGCACCTCGGAGGAATACGGCAACGTGCGCGAGTCGGTAGCGCACCAGCACGACTTCGACGAGCAGGGCGGGCTGATCCTGCACGAGCGCTCGCCGATCAACCCGAAGTCGATCTACGCGACGGCGAAGGTCGCGGCCGACTTCCTCACCATGAACTACCACGACGCCTACGGCGTGCCCGGCGTCGTCACGCGCATGTTCAACAACTACGGGCCACGCCAGAACCCGCGCTACGTGACCGGCACGATCATCACGCAGGCGCTGACGCGGCCCGAGGTCGAGCTCGGTGCGCTGGAACCGCTGCGCGACTTCTGCTTCACGATTGACGGCGTGCGCGGCCATCTCACGGTCGCCGCGCAAGGGACCCCCGGCGACGTCTACGTGTACGGCCAGGGCGAGAACATCTCGATGGCCGACTGGTGCCGGCTCATCCTCGACACCGGAGCGGCGAACGGCTTCTGGCCCGACGACCGCCACGTCGTGACGAACGAGAAGCGACTCCGTCCCGGTGCTACGGACGTGATGGCGCTGCGCGTCGGCTACGACAAGCTGCACCGCGAGACCGGCTGGACGCCGCGGGTGTCGTGGCAGGAAGGCGTGCTGCGCACGATCCAGTGGTACGCCGCGAACCGTGAGCGCTGGATCGGGCGGGTGGACTGGCTCGGACCGGTGCCGAGCGCGAAGCCATGAGCCGCGTCCTCGTCACCGGGGGTGGCGGGTTCCTCGGCTCCCACCTGACGGAGCGGCTCGCGCGCGAAGAGCACGACGTCTTCGTCGCCCGCCGCCGCGACTACGACCTGACGCGCTGGGAGGACGCGGAGCGGCTGTTCACCGACGCGCAACCCGAGCTCGTGTTCCATCTCGCAGCCGAGGTCGGCGGCATCGGCGCGAACCGCGCGAACCCCGGGCGCTACTGGTACGCGAACCTGATGATGGGCGCGCACGTGCTCGAGCTGTCGCGGATCCACGACGTGCGCAAAGTCGTCTTTGCAGGCACCGTCTGCGCCTATCCGAAGTTCACGCCGGTGCCGTTCAGCGAGGACGACCTCTGGAACGGCTACCCCGAGGAGACGAATGCGCCGTACGGCGTGGCGAAGAAGTCGATCCTCGTCGGCGCGCAGTCCTACCGCGAGCAGTACGGGACCAATGCGATCTACCTCCTGCCGGCGAACCTGTACGGGCCGCGCGACAACTTCGACCTCGAGAGCTCGCACGTCATACCCGCGCTGATCCGGAAGATGGTCGAGGCGACCGGCGAGGTCGTGCTCTGGGGCGACGGCTCGCCGACGCGCGAGTTTCTGTTCGTGGACGATTGCGCGGACGGGCTGCTGCTCGCCGCGCAGCAGTACGACGGAGCCGAACCGGTCAATCTCGGGACCGGCGTCGAGACGTCGATCCGCGAGCTGGCCGAGACCATCGCCGACCTGACGGGCTTCGACGGCGAGCTCGTCTGGGACACGTCGATGCCGAACGGACAGCCGCGTCGGCAACTGGACGCATCGCGCGCAGAGCGGCTCTTCGGCTTCCGCGCACACACACCGCTTCGCGAAGGTCTCAGCCGCACGATCGCCTGGTATCGCGACGACGTCGCGGCACATGCGGTTTAACTCTGCGCTCGCACAGGTGCGCGCGTTCGCCGACCGCAGACGGTGGTGGATCCTCGGGGCGCTCGTGCTCGCGGAGTGGATCTTCGTCGCCCGGGAAGCGTTCTTCGCGAGCGCGCACAACGGCTGGATCTATCAGGACGGCGACGACGGGCCCTGGTACTGGACGAGCGCATGGACGCTCGCCTCGCTGCACGTCCCCACCACCGCGGTCGGCTTCGGCTGGCCCTACCTGCTGACGCCGCTCGCCGCGATCTTCGGGCCGGACATGGCAAACGGCTTGCCGGCGATCGTCGTCCTGAACGTCCTCGTGCTCGCGCCTGCCGCCGTGATCGGCATGTATCTGCTCGGCAAGCGCATCGCCGGCAACCTCTTCGGGCTCTGGACCGCGGCCGTCTGGGTCGTGCTCCCGGGCGTGGCGCTCCTGCTCTACCGCCCGAAGACGCGGCCGTCGGTGATCGACTCGTTCCTGCCCACCGCAACCGGGGTGAACGCGCTCTCCGATTTCCCGTCGATGGTGTGCGCCATCTTCGGCGGCTACCTGCTCTTCCGCGCGCTCGACCGAAACGACGTCCGCGACGGGGCGCTCTGCGGGATCGTCCTCGGCTTCCTCGTCCTGCTGAAGCCGGCGAACGGGCCGCTGCTCGTCGCGGGGGCGGTCGTGCTCGCGCTCGCGTTGCGGTTCCGCGCGCTGATCGCCGCAGGCGTCGCCGTGATCCCCGCGCTGATCGCACTCACGGTCTGGAAGCGGACCGGCAGCGGGACGATCGCGATCCTGCCACCGAGCACCGGCGGAGGTGCGCCGAGCACGCCCGGGAAGCCCGCGCCCGCCCCGCCGAGCCATCTCGTTCAGCTCTACCACCGTGCCGTTTCGGGTTTCCACCAGTACGTCAACTTCGACTGGCATCACCTCGATGCGAACGTTCACGACCTGCGGGAGGTCTTCTGGAGCCTGCGCCTGCTCGAGTTCGTCCTCGTCGCCGGCACGATTGCGCTGATCGTGCGCGGTCGCTGGAAGGGCCTGCTCGTGGTCGGCTGGTTCGTCGCCTTCGCGCTCGTGAAGGCGACGAGCCTCCAGGCCACGGTCGGCTCGACCTCGCTCTACCGGTACCTGCTGCCGGCCTGGCCCGCGTGGGTGCTCCTCGTTGCCGGCCTCGTGCTCCTCTGGCCGAGCGGCGAGCGGAGGCGGGCTCAACTTGTTCTGGCGGACGCCGCACGCGCGCGCACGTCGGCGCCTCCCCCACGCGCGCTCCTGGTGGCGGCCGCGCTCGTTCTCGCCGCGGGGCCGCTCGTGCTGAGCGTGGCCGCCTCGCCGATCGCACCGCGCACGGTGGCACAGCAGAACTTCACCGGCGCACCCATCGCGGTGGTCGACTTCGGCCTGACGGCGAAGCGCACGGGACCGAGCACGGTGAGGCTTCGCTGGAAGGGGCTGCGGACCGGCCGCGCGCGGTACGGCTACCGGATCTACAGGGACACCGGCGACGGCTGTGACACGCTGGGCGAGGGCGCACCGGTGTGCCGCTACTCGAGCCAGGCGATCGCGGACTCAGGCGTCCCCAGCTTCACCGACAGGACCGCCGTCGGCAGGCTCTTCTACCGCGTCGCGCTCGTCGCCGGCTGGAGCCTGGAGCAGACAAAGTCGAACGTCCAGCTGCTCAGCAAGCCGGTCAGCGTTCCCGCTCGCTGAGGCGCGTCTCGAGCAGCGCGAGCCGCTGGGCGAGCACGACGTTCTGGTCGGAGAGCCGCGAGATCACCGTGGAGTAGTGCAGCAGCACGAGGATCACGAACAGAAGGCCGACGGCGAAGAGCACCGCCGGCGGGTAGCCGCGTACGCCGAGCCAGGCGGCGATCGTATTAAGCCCGCCGCGCCACGCCGACAGGATCACGAGCACGATGCCCGTCAGCAGCCACAGCAGCGCGTAGCGCTCGCGCAGGCGCCGCGAGCGGATCAACTCGAAGACGACGAGCACGAGCACGAGCGACGCCGCCGTCGCCGCAAGCGACACCTTCAGCGGTGTCTGCGCAGCGAGGATCATGCGCCCCCCGCCGGGACG
>JAICTB010000162.1 GCA_025936595.1 Thermoleophilia bacterium
CGCCGCTCGCGCGCGGGGCTCAAGGACCCCAAGCGCCCGACCGGCTCGTTCGTCTTCCTCGGCCCGTCCGGCGTGGGCAAGACCGAGCTGGCGCGAACCCTCGCCGAGTTCCTCTTCGGCGACGAGGACGCGATGGTCCGCATCGACATGTCGGAGTACATGGAGAAGCACGCCGTGTCCCGTCTGGTCGGCTCGCCTCCCGGCTACATCGGCTACGACGAGGGCGGCCAGCTCACGGAGGCCGTGCGCCGCAAGCCGTACTCGGTCGTGCTCTTCGACGAGATCGAGAAGGCGCACCCGGACGTGTTCAACATCCTCCTGCAGATCCTCGAGGACGGGAAGCTGACCGACTCGCAGGGCCGCAAGGTCGACTTCCGGAACGTGATCGTGATCATGACGTCGAACATCGGCTCCGCTTCGATCTCGAAGAACGTCTCGCTCGGCTTCAACATGTCGAACGAGGATGGGCTCACCTACGACGACATGAAGACGCGCGTGATGGGCGACCTCAAGAAGGTGTTCCGCCCGGAGCTCCTGAACCGGATCGACGAGATCATCGTCTTCCCGAAGCTCGCGAAGGACGAGATCCTGCAGATCGTCGACCTGCTCATGAACCGCCTGCGCATGCAGATGGCCGAGCACGAGGTGACGATCGAGCTGACGGACGAGGCGAAGGACCTGCTCGTCGAGAAGGGCTGGGACCCGGCGATGGGCGCCCGGCCGCTGCGCCGCGCGATCCAGCGCTACATCGAGGACCCGCTCGCCGACTTCGTGCTCGGGCGCCAGCTCGAGCCCGGCTCGACGATCCTCGTCGCCCGCAAGGACGACGAGGAGGTCGACATCACGGTGGTGCCGCCGGCGCCGCCGGAGGTGATCGGCGTCGCCGCGACGCCGGACGCCCCGCCGCTCGAAGCAGACTGACCTGCAGGCTCGATAAAGCGCCCCGTGTCGGCCACGCCGTTGTCGATTCGTCCCGCCGTGGACGCGGACAGGGTTCCGCTGGCGAGGATCTTCGCCGCGGTGGTGGAGGAGGACGCGGGTCTCGGCACCGAGCCTCCGGTCGACATCGACGCCCGCGCGGCGAGCTGGACGCTCGACGGAACGCTCGTCGCCGTCGTCGACTCGGAGATCGTCGGGTCACTGCATCTCGACGCGAGCCGGCACGGCTACGGCGAGCTCGGCATGGCGCTTCGCCGCGAGTGGCGCGGCAAGGGCATCGGCTCGGCGCTGCTCTCGGCGGCGATCGAGGACGCCCGCACGCGCGGGCTGCACAAGCTGAGCCTCAGCGTCTTCGCGCACAACGAGCCCGCGATCGCGCTGTACCGGAAGTTCGGCTTCGTCCAGGAAGGCCGCCGGGTCAAGCACTATCGCCGAGCAAGCGGCGAGCTTTGGGACACGATCGACATGGGACTTCTCCTGCTGTGATTCCTAGTCGAGCTGCCAGACGTCGTCGCGCAGGAGCGGGACGAGTGTTCCGTCCGCGGTGACCGCGTCGACTGCGATCTCCGGGCCGCCGATCATGAAGTCCGTGTGCACCGTCGAGACGTTGACGCCGTCGATCACACCACCGTCGACCGCCTCCGCGTACGCGCTGCCGTAGGCGACGTGGCACGTCGCGTTCTCGTCGAAGAGCGTGTCGAAGAACGTCAGCCCGGTCTTGCCGATTCGAGAATCTCCGTCCACCAGCGCGACCTCGCCGAGGAACGGCGCATGCTCGTCGGTCTGCAGCTGCCCGCGCACGACGTCCTCGCCCTCGTCCGCCTTCACGTCGACGATGCGCCCGCCCTCGAAGCGAACCTCGAGCCCACGCACGATCTGGCCGTAGAGAGCGAGCGGGCGCGTCGAGCGGACGACGCCCTCGGTCCGGCGCCGGTCCGGCGTCGTGAAGACCTCCTCCGTCGGCATGTTCGCGACGTACGGCAGGCCCTCCGCCGTCTCGGACTCGCAGCCCTGCCAGCGAGACTCCGGCAGGAGGCCGATCGTGAGCTCGGTGCCTGGGCCGGTGTAGTGCAGCGTGTCGACCTTCATCTCGTTCAACGTCCGCGCGCGCCGGCCGATCCGCGCCACGTGGTCGCGCCAGGCCTCGACCGGATCGTCCTCGTCGAGCCGCACGCAGTACTCGACGAGGTCCCAGAGACGGTCCGCGTCGGGCTCGCCGAACATCTGCTTCGCCCAGCCCGCGTTCGGCACGCCGATTACCGTCCAGTTGTTCAGCTGCTCGTTGATCTGGCGGTTGTTCTCCTCGGCGAGCTCCTTCATCCGCGCCTTGCCGACGCGCTCGCCCGGTAGGTCCGCGAGGAGCTCCGGTTCGGCGTCGCCGGTCAGTGCGACCACGGCCGCGCGCTCGTCGCCGATCTGCTTCGCACGCTCGAGCAGCCACGGCGGAGTCCACGAGAGGACGTCGTCGGCTGCATGCTCGATCAGGGCACGCCGCAGGTGCTGGTCGGAGTAGTAGACGTCGACATACCGCGCACCCGCGCGATACGCCGCGGCCGTCACCGCTCGGACAACCGGCGCATGCTCGACGCGGCCGAGCACCTCCACGAGCTGCCCCGGCTGCACGTTTGCCCCCACGCGCACCGCGAGCTCCGCGTACCGGCGCAATCGCTCGGCATGCGTTATTCCGGTAGCTGCCACGTGTCCTCGCGCAGGATCGGCACGGTCTTCCCGTCGGCGGTGACCCCATCCACGCAGAGCTCCGGGCCGCCGATCATGAAGTCGGTGTGCACGGTGGACACGTTCATGCCCTCGCCGGGCTCGCCGTCGAAGACCTCCGGGATGCCGAAGCCGTAGGCGATGTGGCAGGTGGCGTTCTCGTCGAAGAGCGTGTCGAAGAACGTGATGCCGGTCTTGCCGACACGCGAGGTTCCGTCGACGAGCGCGAGCTCGCCGAACGATGCCGCCCGCTCATCGCTTGCGAGCTGGCCGCGCACGATGTCGGCTCCCTTGTCGGCCTGCACGTCGACGATCTTCCCATCCTTCACCGTCAGCTGCAGGCCTTCGACGATGTCGCCGAGCAGCGCGAGCGGCTGCGTCGAGCGAAGCGTCCCCTCCGCGCGCCGCCGGTCGGGCGTGGTGAAGATCTCCTCCGTCGGCATGTTCGGGACGTACTCGATTCCCGCGGCGGTGTGGAAGAGCGCCGACATCCAGCGTGCGTTGTCGAGCAGGCCTGCAGTGAAATCGGTGCCGGGGCCGCTGTAGTGGACGGCGTCGAGCTTCAGCTCGTTGAGCCTGGCCGCACGCGACTCGAGCCGCGCCGTGTGAGCGCGCCAGGCCCCGACCGGGTCGTCTTCGTCGAGCCTCGTGCAGAACGCGACCGCCTCCCAGAGCCGCTCGACGTCCGGCTCGCCGAACACCTTCGCCGCCCACCCCTCGCTCGGGAACGCGACGCCGGTCCAGTTGACGCTGCGCGCCACCATCTGTTCTCGCACGATCTCGCTGATCTCCTTCATCTGCGCCCGGCCGACGCGCTCACCGTCGAGGTCGGCGAGCAGCTCCGGCTCGGGATCACCCGTGGTCGCGATCAGGGCGTTGCCCTCCATCGCGTGCGTCAGCGTCTTCAGCCAGTCCGGCGTGTAGGTCAGCGTCTCGTCGGGGCCGAGCTCGATCATCGCCTTCCGCACGTGCTGGTCGCGGTACTGCACGTCGACATACCGCGCGCCGGCCTTGTATGCCGCGTGCGCGAGGGCCCGCGCGAGGGGCGCATGCGTCACCTGCGTGAGCAGAAAGACGGTCTGCCCGTCCTGCACGTTCGCGCCGACGCGAACTGCGAGCTCGGCGTAGCGCGCGAGCCGGTCGTCCGGCGTCAGAGCTGCCATGCGTCCTCCCGCAGGATCGGCACGGGCTTGCCGTCGGACGTGATGCCGTCAACGTCCACCTCGGGGCCGCCGATCATGAAGTCCGTGTGCACGGATGAGACGTTGATGCCGCGCTCGCGCAGCTCGTCCGGTGAGAGCCCGTCGATGCCGTCGATGCCGAACGTGACCGCCGAGCCGTAGGCGATGTGGCAGGTCGCGTTCTCGTCGAACAGCGTGTTGAAGAACGTGAGGCCGGTCTGGCCGACGCGCGACTCGCCGTCGACAAGGGCGATCTCGCCGAGGCGCCTGCCGTACTCGTCCCCGTCCATCTGCGCGCGGACGGTGTCGGCGCCGCTCGACGCGCGCACGTCGACCGCGTTGCCGCCGGCGAAGTCGATCTCGAGGTCGCGCACGATCGTCCCACCGAGAGACAGCGGACGGGTGGAGCGGACAGTGCCTTCCGTGCGGCGCCAGTCGGGGCAGTTGAAGACCTCCTCGGTCGGCAGGTTCGGCACGTGCCGGACGCCGCCGGCGGTCGTGATGCCGCCGCCCGTCCAACGCGACCCGGGCAGGAGCCCGACCGTCAGGTCGGTGCCGGGGCCGCTGAACCGAACGGCATCGAACGCCCATTCGTCGAGCTGCGCGCAACGCGCGGCCAGGCGCTCGACGTGCTCACGCCACGCTGCGACGGGGTCGTCCTCGTCGAGCCGCACCGAGTGCGCGATCGCCTCCCAGAGCCGTTCGACATCCGGCTCCCCGAAAACCTGCGTCGCCTGTCCTTCGGTCGGGAACGCCGCGATCGTCCAGTTGACAGTCCGCGCGTTCTGCGCCTTCAGCTGGCGGTTCATCGCGTCGACGGGCCGCGCCTTCCCGACCCGCGCCTGGTCGAGGTCCGCGAGCAGCTCCGGCTCGGGGTCGCCGGCAATCATGATCAGGGCGCCGCCGTCGGCAAGCGCCTCGGTGCGCGCCATCAGCCACGGTGTCGTCCGCGTCAGATCCTCGTCGGCCGCGTGCTCGATGAACGAGCGGTACACGTGCTGGTCGACGTACCGTACGTCGACGAGCCGCGCGCCCGCCGCGTACCCGGCGCGGGCGATCGCGCGGGTGAGCGGCGCGTGCTCGACGAGCGCCGCCACGTAGACGGTCTGGCCCGGCTGGACGTTCGCCCCGACCCGGACGATCAGGTCGGCGTAGGCATCGATGCGCTCCGTCATGGGCGTGACAATAGAGAAGGCGATATTCACGTGTCGAGCGGGACGTCGTCCCACGACGACCCCGGTCCGCACAGCCAGTTGAGGGCATGGTGCCGCTCGAGGGCGATCGAGTGCGCTTCTGCGTGCTGTTCCGGAGTCAGGTGGCGGTAGACCTTGCCGTAGGCGCGGAAGTCGCCGCGCATCGGCGCCGGCAGGACGCCTTGCTCGTACCCGCGCATCGCGGTCGCGGCGATCAGCTGGTCGAAGGTGGCATAGCGCGCGGGCAGCTCGAGCGACCCGGAGGCCTGCAGTCCGGTCGTGCGCGCTCGCCAGTGCCAGAGGCGGGCGGAGTCGCGCTCGAGCTCGATCTCCTCGCCGTCGCGCAGCCGCCCTCCGCCCGGATCGATTGCTGCGACCGCTTCCGCGTCGAACGGCTCGTCGTAGCCGGGCAGCTCGGTGAGCTGCAGCGCCCAGAGGAGCGTGCCGAGCGCCTCGCCCCGCCAGACGGCGTCGACG
>JAICTB010000053.1 GCA_025936595.1 Thermoleophilia bacterium
CGCGTGACCCGGTCGGCCGCGGTCTCGAACGGGCGCAGGATCCCGGCGACGGAGCCCTGCACGCCGTTCAGCGCGCTCGACCGGAACGAGACCGTGATCAGCAGCAACGAGAGCAGCACAAGGAGGCCCACGACGATTCGGCGCTTGACGGCGCTCGAGCGATTCGTGGGGTATCCGGAGGACGCGGTGCGCTGGACGGATGAGCCCAGGACCGCGAGGCGTACGGTCCGGTTGCGAGGCACGGAGATGAAGCGTAGCGGGGCGTGCGCCCGGAGGCTATGCGGCCTCGGGAACGTCCTCGGTGTGAATCCGCGCCACGTCGGCCCGGCGCACGGTCAGGGCCATCACGACGATGCCCGCCGCAAGCAGGAGGGCACCGACGCCGAAGGCGACGTGGAAGCCCTTCGTCAGCGCGTCGGCCCGCAGGGCGACCGAGCTGACACAGCCCACGCTACCGATCGAGGGCGTGCACCCAGAGCGTTCCCCACTCGCTCGGCACCTCCGCATGCAGCCGGAACCCGAGCTTCGCCATCACGTTTCGCGAGGCGACGTTGGGCTCGGTGGTGATCGAGACCGCGCGCGCGTAGCCGAGCGGGCCAAACGTCCACTCGACCGCCGCCGCGCCCGCCTCGGTCGCAATGCCGCGGCCCCACCAGGCGGGATCGAGCGCCCAGCCGACCTCGGGATCGTCCGGCCACATGCGATGGAACTGCGGGCCGCAGCGCCCGATCAGCGCGCCGGTCTCGCGCCACTCGACCGCCAGCAGCCCGAACCCGTGCTCCTCCCAGTGCCTCACCCAACGGTCGAACGCCTCGTCGCTCTGCGCGCGCGTCTGCACGCCGGCGAGGTGACGTGTGAAGTCGGGGTCGGCGTTCCACGCGGCGACGGTGTCACGGTCGTCGTCGGTGAAGCGGCGAAGCCGGAGGCGCGGGGTCTCGATCACGGGGTCTGGAGCTGACCCCGGTTGGTCAGTAGCGGCGGCCGTTGCGCGAGCGGCCGCGCGGACGCGCACGCGAGCTGCGATGGATCGCGTCGAACTCCTCGAGGCTGCGCCCGGAGCCGACGGCGACGCACGTCAGCGGCGACTCGGCGAGGTGCACCGGCATGTGGGTCTCGTGGCGCAGCCGCTCGTCGAGCCCCTGCAGCAGCGCGCCGCCGCCCGCGAGGACGATGCCGCGATCCATGATGTCGGCGGCAAGCTCGGGCGGTGTCTTGTCGAGCGTCGACTTGATGGCGTCGACGATCTGGTTGACCGGTTCCTCGAGCGCGTGCCGCACTTCCTCGCTCGAAAGGATCACGGTCTTCGGCAAGCCGCTCAGCATGTCGCGGCCGCGAACCTCGGCCTGCACCTCTTCCTTCATCGCAAATGCAGAGCCGACCTCGAGCTTTATCTCCTCGGCTGTCTGCTGACCGATGAGGAGCTTGTACTCGCGCTTGATGTGATTGATGATCGCCTCGTCCATCTCGTCGCCGCCGACGCGCAGCGACTGCGAGACGACGATGCCGCCGAGCGAGATCACCGCGACCTCGGTCGTCCCGCCGCCGATGTCGACGATCATGTTTCCCGTCGGTTCTGCGACGGGCAGCCCGGCGCCGATCGCCGCGGCCATCGGCTCTTCGATCAGGTACGCCTTGCGCGCGCCGGCAGAGAGCGTCGCCTCCTCGACCGCGCGCTTCTCGACGCCCGTCACGCCGGACGGAACGCACACGACGACGCGCGGATGCGCGAAGCGATGCTGGTGCACCTTCTGGATGAAGTGGCGGAGCATCTGCTCGGTGACGTCGAAGTCGGCGATCACGCCGTCCTTCAGCGGGCGGATCGCGCTGATCGTGCCGGGCGTGCGGCCGAGCATGCGCTTCGCCTCGAGCCCGACCGCGTGCACCTCGCCGTTTCGCTGGTCGATCGCGACGACCGACGGCTCGGACAACACGATGCCGCGTCCGCGCACGTAGACGAGGGTGTTCGCCGTTCCGAGGTCGACGGCCATGTCGCGGCCGCCGAAGCCGGTCAGATAGTTGAAGACGCCCATGACCGCGGGCACTCTAGCTGCGAAGTACTTCGCCCAACCAGCGGGTTGCCTCGGCGAAGAGCGCAGGGTTCGTCTCGGGTGTGTAGTAGCCGAGCGCGCTCAGCGCCTGCGAGACGGCCCAGCCCTGCGCGCGCAGCCACGTCGCGTCGTCGACGTCGAGCAACGCGCGAAACCGCTCGCGGTCCGCACGCGCGACGAGCTTCCAGGCCGCCATCACGTCCACGGCCGGATCGCCGAGCCCGAGGCCGCCCCAGTCGAGCACGGCAGCGAGACGGCCGTTGCGGACGAGAACGTTGCGACGGTCGAGGTCGGCGTGGATCCACACCGGCGCGCCGGTCCATTCCGGCGCGCCCATCGCGCGTTCCCACAACTCGAGCGCGCCCGGTGCGTCCACGCGCTCGAGCGCGTCCCGGACGGCCCGGTCGCGCGACTCGAGGGGCCGGCCGCGGCCACCCGCCGGCTCAGGCCCGCCGGCGACCTCGATGCGCTGGAGCGCTGCGACGAACGCGGCCGTGTCGTCCGCGTCGAGCGGCGCGGTCGGCGTATCGCCGTCGAGCCACGTGTGGATCGACCAGTACCACGGGTACGCCGCCCCGGGCCGCCCGCGCGCGACGGGGGCCGGGATCTCCACCGGAAGCTGCGGGGCGAGGAACGGCAGCCACTCGAACTCGAGGTCGTCTTCCGTCTCCGGCCCGTCGCGGCGCGGGAGACGCACCGAGAGCTCCGCACCGAGCCGGTAGATCACGTTCACGGTCCCGTCCGGCTCGACGCGCGTGAGCGGCAGCTCAGCCCATTCCGGGAACTGCTCGGCGAGCAGACACCTGACGAGCGACTCGTCGATCGCCAGCTCGTCGTCGTGCACCTTCGGCATCAGCCGAATCCGTACGCGCCTGCGAAGCGCGTCGCGAGGAGGCGGACGAGCAGTCTTCCGGGAAGCCCGACCACGTTCAGGAAGTCGCCCTCGACGCGCTCGACGAGGCTCGCACCGAGGCCCTGGATCGCGTACGCGCCGGCCCGTCCCTCCCATTCGCCGGAGCCCAGGTAGTGCGCGAGCTCACGGGGCACGAGCGGCCGGAACGTGACGAGCGTCGTCTCCGAGTGGAGCTCCTCCCAGCCGGGCGTGCGCAGGCAAAGGCCGGAGACGACCTCGTGCGTCTGTCCCGCGAGCGCGTCGAGCATCGCTTCCGCCTCGGTCTCGTCGCCGGGCTTGCCGAGCAGCTCGCCGCGGAACAGCACCTCGGTGTCGACGCCGAGCACGGGCGACTCCCCGCCCTCGACCGAGCGCGCCTTCCCCGCGGCCCGCTCGAGCGGGCTCGTGCCGGGCAGCTCCTCGTAGTCCGGCGGGACGACCCGGAACGGAACGCGCAGCTGCTCGAGGATCGCGCGCCGCTGCGGCGAGGTGGACGCGAGGATGAGCGGCGCCGTCATGCCCGCCTGCGCGCCACCCAGATCTCCTCGCACGGCCACTTCTGCGCCCACTCGGCGGTGACGTATGCGTAGTGCTCGTGCGTCTGTGCGTTGGCGGGCGCCTGCACCTCGACGAGGCGCTCGATCTCGAAGCCGCTCTTGCGAAGGAGGTCGATCCATTCCCCGTGGGCGAGGTGAAACTCGACCCCGCCTTCGGGCCACTCGAAGCGGTGCATCCCGAACTGCGGCCGCTGCAATGTCTCGCTCGCGGGGATCTCGTCCGGCGAGCAGAGGATCACGAGCGTCGAGTTGCGCAGGAAGACGAGCCGCCCGCCCGGGCGCAGCAGACGCGCCGCCTCGGGGACCCACCGGTACGGGTCCACCCAGATCGACGCGCCGTACTCCGACAGCACGAGGTCGGCGCTCGCGTCCGGCAGCCCCGTCGCGGCCGCGTCTGCCTCGATGAGCGGAAACTCGATCCCCGTCTCGTGCATCATGCGGCGCGCCGTCGCGAGCTGCGCGGGCGTCACGTCGACGCCGACCGGTCGCGCACCGCGCTTCGCGAGCCAGGCGGAGAAGTACGCGGTGCCGCACCCGAGCTCGACCACGTCGAGCCCGTTCACGTCGCCGAGCACGTTCAGCTCCGACTCGTCGACCGCCCAGATCCCCCAGGAGATGTCGTCGAGCGCCCAGTTGGTCGCGGCGCTGTCGTTCGTGTACTCGGCGTTCGTCTGCGTCCAGAGCGCGACGTTCTTCGCGGCGTCCGCGTCAGCCGACGAGCCCATCGGGGAACCAGATCCCGATCTCGCGTTCGGCGGACTCGGGCGAGTCCGAGCCATGGACGAGGTTGTTCGGCATGGCGAGCGCGAAGGAGCCGCGGAGTGAGCCGGGATCGGCGTCCGCAGGATTCGTCGCGCCGATCGTCGTGCGGCACGTGGCGATCGCGCCCTCGCCTTCGAGCACGAACGCGAGTGTCGGACCGGAGGTGATGAAGTCCACGAGCTCTCCGAAGAAGGGCTTCTCCCGGTGCTCGGCGTAGTGCGTCTCGCCGGTCTCGCGCGTCGCAGTCACGAGACGGGCTGCGCGGAGCTTCAGACCGCGCCGCTCGAACCGCGCGAGGATCTCACCGGCAAGGTTACGCTCGACGGCGTCCGGCTTCGCGAGGATCAACGTGCGCTCGAGGGCCATGCGGCCGCGGAGATTAGCTGGACCGCCGGCGACCCGGTGGGCGCTTCGCTTCGGCGACGTGCAGCGTGCCTTCGTCGTGCGCGATCGGCGTCTCGCAGTACGGGCACACCTGCCAGAGCGCCTCGAGCGGGCGGTTGCACGTGACGCACGCTTGCCGCAGCTTCGTCGTGCAGACCGGGCAGATCAGGAACTCCTCGTCGACCTCGGCACGGCACACCGGGCAGTGAAGTCCCCGTCCGCCGAGACGCTTCTCCATCGCCTTGATCTCGAGCTCGCGCTCGCGCACGTCCTCCAGGTACTCGGGCGGCCGGAACAGCATGTAGATCAGGGGGCCGATGAACGGCACGATCCCGAGCACGGTCGAGACCCAGACGAGCATGGGGTCCTCGATCCTCCGGCGAGCATCCTTGTAGACCCAGTAGACGGTCGCGACCCAGAAGACGAGCACGAAGAAGATCGCGAGGTTGCGGATCACGTACCACGTCGAGGAGTGGAAGAAGTCGTGCACGCTGCCGAAGCTCGCCGCGATCACAGGAGGATTCTTCCTATTCCGTAACCCGCGGCAAACGCGAGCCCGACGAAGAGCACGAGGAGGAGTAGGGCGAAGAGGAAGACGCTGATGCGTTCACCGGGCCGGGTCATCGTATGCATTTCACTGGTCGGCCGAGAGATCGGCAAGCAGGTAGAGCGAGCCCGTGACGAGGACACGAGGCCCGAGGCGGCGGGCGAGGGCCACGGCGGCATGCGGATCCGGCTCCCGCTCGATCCGCGCGAAGAACGGCTGCGCCGCGGCGGCGACGTCCTCGACGGGCCGCGCCCGGGGGCTCGACGAGCGTGTGGCGACGAGCGTCGACCCGGCCCGGGCGAGACGGGCGAGCATTCCGTCCACGTTCTTGTCGTCCAGGATCGATGCGACGACGACGTAGTCGCGCGGCTCGGGAAGGCGCTCGAGCAGCCACTCGACGGCCGCCGGCGTGTGCGCGCCGTCGCGTACCTCGTGCCCGTCCTCGCGGAGCTCGAGCCGCCCGGGCAGTACGGCCTCGGCGAGCTCCACGTCTCTGCCGAGGAACGCCGAGGCGGCCTCGCGCGCGCCGCCGACACGCAGCTCGTTGTCCGCCACGAGCGGCGCGAACTCTTCGTCCGGCAGGACGACCACTGCGCCCGGGGCGGCGACCGCCAGCTTCTCGTGCGCGATCGCCTCGCGCGTCTCGCCGAGCACGTCGGTGTGCTCGAGCTCGACGTTCGTCAGAAGGACGACGCGGGCGTCGAGCACGTTCGTCGCGTCGTTCCGCCCGCCGAGCCCGGCTTCGATCGCAGCGACGCGCGCCCGCTCTGCGAAGTCCGTGAACGCGGCGGCGGTGACGGCCTCGAACTGGGTCGCTCCCACCGCGTCGGCATCGGCGCGGACCCGCTCGACGGCGCGCGCGAACCCGTCGGGATCGGTGTCGAGCCGCTCGTGCCAGCCCGAGACGTGCGGCGAGGTGTAGGCGGGCCCGCCGATCGTGCGTGCGATCCGGCGCGTCGCGGTCGACTTGCCGTTCGTGCCGACGACGTGCACGGCATCGAAGGACCGCTCGGGGTTCCCGAGCCGCGCGAGGAGCGCCCGCATCCGCTCGGTCCCGAACCCGTCGACGGGCCACGGCGGCAGCGCCTCTAGCCACGAAAGAGCGGTGGCAGCCACCGTCACAGAAGCGTCACAGCTCGTCCACAGAGACACAAAAGCCCTGCAAATCTTGCGTTTCCGGCGGGCCATGTCCGGCGGCAGCCACCGTGACCGAACTGCAACGCGGTCATGGCCAGACGTAGCGAAGGGCGCGCGTCGTCCCGTCCTTGAAGCGGGCGTACTGCTCCACCTCGCCCGCTCTGCGAAAGCCTGCGCGCTCGGCGACCCGTTGCGAGCGCTCGTTGTCTGGGTGGGTGCACAGCTCGATTGTCTCCTCCCCCTGCTCCGCCATCCACGTGCAGACGATGTCCAGGCTCCTCGTCGCGAGACCGCGGCCCCGCGCATCCGGGCGCAGGTAGTAGCCGACCTCGAACGGCCGCTTCCAGCCGGCGAACCAGATGCGACCGACGGGGTCGCCGTTCTCGACGATCGCGAACCACGGAGCGTCGGGATCGGGCGGCGGGAAAGCACCGCTCAGCGGGGCGCCGAGATAGACACTGATCTCAGGATCGCGAGGCGTGTAGCCGATCGTCGCAGGATCGTCGTCCCGCCACGGGCGCAGGACGAGGTCGCCGTCGGAAAGCTCAACCGGCGATGGCATCGAGTTCACGGCGGTAGCGCTCGAGCTTCTCGCGCTCGGCGTCGACGACTTCCGGCTTCGCGTTTGCGACGAAGCGGTCGTTCGCGAGCATCTTCTCCGAGCGGGCGATCTCGCCGCGCAGCCGCTCCCGTTCCGCATCGGGGTTCGCGTTCGCCTTCTGCGGTGCTCGTTCCGGCTTCACGACGGCGTCGAAGATGCGCTTCTCGTCCCCCGCGAGCGTCGGCACGACACCGGAGCGCCGGAACATCTGCGCGACCTCCTGCACCCGCGTCAAGGCACCGGCCTCGGCGATGTCCCCCGCCTCCGGCCACGGCGCCACGATCAGCCGTGACCCACGCTGCGGCAGGTGCGACCAGATCTCCTCGGTGACGTGCGGCATCGCCGGATGCAGCAGCTTCAGCAGCCGCTCGAGCGCCGCGGTTGCCGTCGCGCGCGCATCGGCGTCTCCGTCGTACAGCCGCGCCTTCACCGCTTCGAGATACCAGTCGCAGAAGTCGTCGAATGTGACGTGGTAGAGCTCGTCCATCGCGTGTGCGAAGTCGAACTGCGCGAGATACGTCTCGATCGCGTGCTGCGCCTGCGATAGACGCGCCAGGATCCACCGCTCCTCGAGCGACGACGGCCGCTCTGCGGCTACAGCGCCGTCGCAGGCGCCGACGATCAGCCGCGCTGCGTTCCAGAGCTTGTTCGAGAGCTTCGATCCCTCCTCGATCGCCGAGTAGGAGAAGCGCACGTCCTGCGTCAGCGAGTTCTTCATCAGCCCGTACCGGGTTGCGTCGGTTCCGTACTTGTCGATCAGCTCGAGCGGATCGATGCCGGTGCCGAGCGACTTCGACATCCGCCGGCCGTCGGTCGCGAGCACCGTCGAATGGATGACAACATCCGTGAACGGCAGCTCGCCGAGCAGCTCCAGGCCGCTGAAGATCATCCGGTTCTCCCAGAGACGGATGATCTCGCGCGCCGTGGTCTGCAGATCACCCGGATAGAAGTAGGCGAGATCGTCCGTCTCCTCCGGCCATCCGAGGGTCGCGAACGGCCAGAGCGCCGAGCTGAACCAGGTGTCGAGCACGTCGGTCTCTCGTGTCAGATCCGTCGCGCCGCACTCGGCGCACGCAGCAGGCGCCGTCTCCTCCACGGTGAAGTGGCCGTCCGGGCACTGCCAGGCCGGGATCTGATGCCCCCACCAGATCTGGCGCGAGATGCACCAGTCCGGCGCGTTCTCGAGCGAGTCGATCGCGAAGCTGTGCTGACTCTCCGGGTGGTAGCGCACGGCGCGGCTGCGCAGCGCCTCGAGCGGTTTCTGCGCGATCTCGTCCATCGCACACCACCACTGCATGGAGATGAGCGGCTCGATGCGAGAGTGGCAGCGCTCGCAGAACGCGACGCTGTGGCGGTAATGCTCGCGGTGCACCAGGAGCCCCCGCTCCTTCGCCCACGCCAGGATCTTCCCCTCGGCCTCCTTCTGCGTCAGCCCTTCGAGGCCCGCGGCGGTGACTCTGCCGTCGGGGCCGATGCAGCTCGGCTCGGGCAGCCCGTGCTCGCGTCCGATCGCGAAGTCTGTGGGGTCGTGGCCCGGCGTGATCTTCAACGCGCCGGTGCCGAACTCGCGCTCGACGCGCTCGTCGGCGATCACCGGCACGCGGTTCTCCGTCCACGGCACGATCACGTCGCGACCGATCAGGTGCTTGTACCGCTCGTCCTCCGGATGCACCGCAACGGCGACGTCGGCCGGGATCGTGGCGGGGCGGACGGTGGCGATGGGGATGTAGCCGTCACCATCCGCGAGCGGGTAGCGGATCGTCGAGAGCGTGTCGTCGACATCCTCGTGCTCGAGCTCGAGGTCCGACAGCGACGTCTCATGGTGCGGGCACCAGTTGATGATGCGGTTCGCCCGATAGATCCAGCCGCGGCGGTAAAGGTGGACGAAGAAGCGCATCACGGCACGGATGTACGCGTCGTCCATCGTGAACCGCGTGCGCCGGTAGTCGAGCGACGCGCCCATCCGGCGGAACTGCACCAGGATCTTCCCGCCGTACTCGTGCAGCCACTCCCAGACGCGCGCCTCGAACTTCTCGCGGCCGAGCGCCTGCCGCGAGGTTCCTTCCGCGACGAGTGCCTTCTCGACGGCGTTCTGTGTCGAGATGCCGGCATGGTCGTAGCCGGGCTGGAAAAGTGCGTTGAATCCCTGCATGCGCTTCATGCGGATCATGGTGTCGCCGATCGCGAGCTGGAGGGCGTGCCCCGTGTGGAGCTCGCCCGTCACATTCGGCGGCGGGTGCGCGTCCACGTACGGCGTCCGCGACGGGTCGGGGTCGGCGTTGTACAACCCCTCCTCTTCCCACGTGCGCTGCCAGCGCTCCTCGACGCCCTGCGGTTCGTAGCGCGGCTGCATCTCGCTCATCGGAGCGCCATCCTACGCAGGGGGCGCGGCATAACCGCTCCGTCAGCGACAGGCGGCGTAGCCCTGCATGCCGCGAGCGTTCGCGCCCGCTCGCAGCTGCTCGCCCTCGCGCGCGACGGCGCTGACGCGGCCGAGGTCCCACGGCCCGGTCACCGTCACGTCGTGACCGCGCCGCCGTAGGTCGTCGATCGCCTTGTCGCCGAACCGCGACTCGACCGCGAGCGCTCGCAGGCGCACCTCGCGCGGGAAGAACGAGGCGATCAGGTGATCCGTGTGCCAGTCGGGCGCGTCGATCGCCTCCTGCAGGTTGAGGCCGCGGTCGACGTGGCGGAGGAGCACGTGCAGCGCCCACTGCTCCTGCTGGTCGCCGCCCGGCGTTCCGTAGGCGAGCCACGGCTCGCCGTCGCGCAGCACGAGCCCGGGCGAGAGCGTCGTCCGCGGGCGCTTGCCGGGTGCGAGCGACGAGGGGAGGCCCTCCTCCAGCCAGAACATCTGCGCCCGCGAGCCGAGCGGCCAGCCGAGCGCGGGGATCGTCGGCGAGCTCTGCAGCCAGCCGCCGCTCGGCGTCGCCGAGATGAGGTTCCCGAAACGGTCGGCGACGTCGACGTGCACCGTGTCGCCGCGCGTCGGCTCGCCGGTCCCAAGTAACAGACTGTTACTAACTCCGACCTGGGGCAGCCGCCCGAGCCCCGGGCGCAGCTCGCCGCTCGCCTCCTCGCCGATCAGGGCGCGGCGCTCGTCGGCGTACGCGCGCGAGAGCAGATGGTCGAGCGGCACGTCGACGTCCCCGTAACAGGCATCCCGGTCCGCGAACGCGAGCTTCGCAGCCTCCGTCGTGACGTGCACGAGCTCCGCCTCGCTCAGCTCCGCCACGTCGAAGCCCTCGAGCAGCCGCAACTGCTGGAGCCCCGCCGGCCCCTGCCCCCACGCCGCCGTCTTGCAGACGGTGAGCCCGCGGTAGTCGACGGTCGCAGGCGGCTCGAGCGTCGCGCGCCACGCCGCGAGGTCGTCGCCCGTCAGCAGCCCGTCGTGAGCGCGTGAGAACCGGTCGATCTCCTCCGCCACGAAGCCCTCGTAGTAGACGCGACGCGCACCCTCGACGGTGCCGCCGGATTCGTCGAGCAGCCGCCGCCACGTCGCCGCGAGCTGCGGGTTGCGGAACGTCGAGCCGGGACGAGGCGCCGGCAGATACAGCTCCGCCGATCCCGGCCAGCCGCGCAGGAGCGCCTCCGTGTTCTCGATCGTCCGGGTGATCCCCGGCACGACGGGATAGCCGTTCTCCGCGTAGTGGATCGCGTACGCGAGCACGTCGGCGAGCGGCCACGTCCCGAACTGCTCGAGGAGGAGCAGCCAGCCGCCGACCGCGCCGGGCACACACGCCGCGAGGAGGCCGGTCCCCGGCACGAGCTCGTGGCCGAGCGAGCGGTAGCGATCGATCGTCGCCGCCGCGGGCGAGACACCCTGCGCGCAGAGCACGAGCGGCTCGCCTCGCTCGGCCGACCAGAAGACGGCCGGCAGGTCGCCGCCGGGGCCGTTCAGGTGCGGCTCGACGACCTGCAGCACGAAACCGGCCGCGCAGATCGCGTCGAAGGCATTGCCCCCGCGCTCGAGCACGGCCATCCCCGACTGCGTCGCGAGCCAGTGCGTCGAGGCCACGGCGCCGAAGGTCCCCCGCAGCTCCGGACGGGTCGTGAAGATCACTGCGCCACCGCAGCCGGCGTGAACAGCGTCGGGTTCTCTCCGCGGCGGACGAGGTGGCACGCCACGAAGTGCCCGGTCTCGGCCTCGAGGAGCGGCGGCTCCTCCTCGTGCGACTGCGGTGCGGAGCGCTCCTCCAGCGGGCAGCGCGTCCTGAAGCGGCAGCCGCTCGGCGGCGCGAGCGGGCTCGGTAGGTCGCCTTCCAACACGACCCGGCGACGTCCACGCTGCTCGACCGGGTCGGGAACGACGGCGGCCGACAGAAGCGACTGCGTATACGGGTGCCGCGGCGTCGCGAACAGCTCGCGCGTCGGTGCGAGCTCGACGATCTTGCCGAGGTACATGACGGCGACGCGGTCGCAGAGGTACTCGACGGTTGCGAGGTCGTGCGTGATGAAGAGGCAGGAGAAGCCGAGCTCCTGCTGCAGGTCGCGGAGCAGGTTGAGAATCGACGCCTGCACAGACACATCGAGCGCAGAGACCGGCTCGTCGGCCACGAGCAGCGCCGGGGATACGGCGAGGGCGCGGGCGAGGCCGACCCGCTGGCGCTGCCCGCCCGACAGCTCGTGGGGATAGCGGAACCGCAGCTCGTCACGCAGGCCGACGCGGTCGAACAGCTTGGCGACGTGGGCCTCGAGGTCGCGACCGCGCGCGAGCCCCTGCACGTCGAGCGGCTCGCTGACGATCTGGCCGCAGGTCATCCGAGGGTCGAGTGACGAGTACGGGTCCTGGAAGACCATGTGCATGTGCCGGCGC
>JAICTB010000155.1 GCA_025936595.1 Thermoleophilia bacterium
AAGTCGGCGCCCGAGGGCTGGTACCTCGTCTATTGGCGTGCGATCTCCGTCGACGGCCACCCCGTGCGCGGCGCGTTCACCTTCGCCGTCGGGCCGAATGCGGGGCCTGCGCCGCAGTTCTCGATCCCGTCGATCTCGGAGACGGCGGCGACGCCGCGGCTGCTGATCGCGCGCTGGGTGGTTTTTCTCTCGGTGATGGGTGCGATCGGGCTCGCGGCCCTCAGGCTCGCGATCGCACGTCCGGTCGCCCAGCGCGTCGACGGGTCGAAGTTGCGCGCCGTCTCGCTCGCGTTCGGGATCGTCTCCGCGATCGGGCTCGTCGCGATCCCCGTGTACTTCCTGCTCGCGACCGCGGACTTCGCGCTGCGCTCGGTGTTCGCAGTCGGCGCACTCGTGCCGCTCGTGCGCGTGTCGGCGTTCGGGCGCGGCTACGTCGATCTCTGGATCTGCTTCGCGCTCTTCGTCGCAGCGGCGGCGCTCGCGATCCGGATCGACCGCCCCGAGCGTGAGCGGCGGTCGATCGCGGAGCTGCTCGCGTTCACCGGCGTGGGCTTCGCCGCCGCCGCCGCGCTACTCGTGCCCGGCGCCGCCGGTCACGCCGCGCAGACGACGCCGCGCGGACTCTCGCTGTTTCTCGACTGGGCGCACCTCGCCGCGGGCTCGGTCTGGGTGGGCGGGCTCGCCGGCCTCCTCGTCCTCTGGCGCAGCCTTCCGGTTGCCTCGCGGACGGCTGGGCTCGTCGTTGCCGTGCCGCGGTTCTCGAACACCGCGCTCGCCTCCGTGGTCGTCCTCGTCGCGTCGGGAATCGGCGCCTCGCTCCTGCACCTACCGACGCTCGAATCGTTGTGGCAGACCTCGTACGGGCAGGCGCTGCTCGTCAAGATCGGGCTGCTGCTGGGCGCGATCGTGCTCGCGTCCGTCAACCTGCTGCGCGCGAAGCCGCGGCTCGAGCGGCCTCGCTCGGCCCTCCTGCTCCGCCGCCTTGTCGCCGGCGAGACGCTGCTCGTCGCCGCCGCGGTGTTCGCCGCCGCGGTCCTCTCGTCGCTCGCTCCTCCGTCGAAGGCACTCGCGTCGGTGGGCAGTGCGAGCGCGCACGTGGGGCCGGGGGCGGTCAGGTCCGTCGTGCAGAAGGACGGTTACACACTCACTGTCGGCGTCGCGCCGAACAAGGCGGCGGTGCCCAACTCGTTCGACCTGCGCATCACGAAGGGCGGTCAGCCCGTCCGCGGCGCCGAGGTCGTGCTCACGTTCGAGATGCTGGACATGGAGATGGGCAACCAGGCCTACAGACTGACCGAGACCGCGCCAGGCGTGTACACGCATGCCGCTCCCGCGCTCGTGATGGTCGGGCACTGGGGGCTCTCCTTCAGCGTGACACCGCGCGGCGGGCAGCCGTTCGACGTCCTGCTGGTCGACAGGGCGAACGGATGAACGTGCGCCTGCGCCTCCTTGCGTCGCTCGTCGCGCTCGGCTGCGGCGCGGCGGCGGTCGTCGTCGTGATCCTGCTCGTGAGGGACGCACTTGGCTTTTAGAGCTCTTGTCCTGCTCGCGGCGGTGTTCCTCGCGTGCGCGCCGGTCGCGCGCGCCGACGGCGACCCAGCGAGCGACTACCTGCTCACGCAGACCACGTTCGTGCCGCCGGACCTCGGGATCTCGGACGCGGATGCGGCCCGGCTCGCGACCGCCGTGCAGGGCGCGCGCGCCGGTGGGTACACGATCCGCGTCGCGCTGATCGGCAGCCGCTACGACCTCGGATCGGTCGGCTCGCTCTACGGACAGCCGAAGTTGTATGCGCGCTTCCTCGGCAAGGAGCTGACGCTCGTCTACCACGGCCGGCTGCTCGTCGTCATGCCGCAGGGATACGGCGTCTCGCGTGCCGGCACGCTGATCCCGGCCGAGCAGGCGACGGTCGATCGGCTGCAGCCGCCCGGCGCCCCTCCGGCGAACCTGCTCGCCTCGGCGATCGAGGCCGTGCGGCGGCTGGCGGCGCGCGGCGGCGTCACCGTGCCGGTGCCGCCGCCGGCGCAGAGCGGCGGGTCGAGCTTCCCGTGGATCTGGATCGTCGTCGGCCTGCTCGTCGCGGCGGCGCTCGCGGCCGGCGGCTCGCTGACCTACCGCTCGCGCGCGTCGCGATAGAGCGGCCAGAGCGACGCTCCGTGAATCGCGAGCGCGCACGTGAGCGCGACCGCGAACGCGACGCCGATGCTCGCGCGTGTGAGCAGGACGGTCAGCAGGAAGAAGAACGTGACGAACGCGAAGAGGCCGAGCAGGAGGCCGCGCAGGACGCGGATCGCCGCGGCGGGGCCTTCGCTTCGGTGCGCGAACCCGGCGAGCACGGCCGTGTAGAGCGGGTAGACGGTGAGGAGGCCGCTGAGCCGCGCGCCGAGCACCGTCGCGAGGCCGGTCAGCAGGAGGAGCAGTCCGGTCGCGACGACCGCTCGTGCGGGGAGCTCCCACCGAGGCGGCAGCACCTCGTCGCGGAGCTCGAGCTTCAGGCGCGGCAGGAGCCGCAGCGCCGCGACGAGGACGAGCAAGGAGACGAGCGCGAGAGGCGCGAGCGGGACGGGGAGGCTCGGGTCGAGGGGGAGGAGCTCCGCAGCGAGCCCGACGACGGCGAACGACGCCGAGCCGGCGGCGAGCGCGAACGGCCAGGTCGTGCGGCGTGCGGCCTGCGCCCAGCCGAGGCAGAAGCCCGCCTCGGCGAGCGTTCCGGAGAGCGAGCCGACGCTCGCACGTGCGGCGAACTGCCTTCCCTGCTCGACGGCGAAGAAGAGCGTGATCGGACCCGACATCAACGGCAGCCCGACGAGCCAGCCGCTCACCGCGCCTCCGAACCTGCGGCCGACGAGCGTCGTCGCGACGACGATCGCCGGCGTGAGCGCGAGCTTTGCGACGAGCGTCCACATTGCTCAGCGGGCGAACGCCCAGCTCATCGTCGATCCGCCGGCAGCGAAGCTGTACCGGTGACCGAAGATGCGGCAGGCGAGCACGTGCGCGAGCTAATCATGTCAACCGGGCGATCCGACGCGGCGGGTACGACCGTAGTCGGGGAGGTGGGATCAGCAACTGGACGGCACTAGATGATTGATCGGGAATTCACCGCCGCCGCGGATGGGGGCCTGCACACGGCGCATTGCGCCCGCCGTGCCCGGCGCCAAGGCCTACCGGCCTTGACCCCGGTCACGTCGACCACACTGCTTGGTGCAGACCCTCCCCGCGACAACGGCAATTCCCGATCAACCATCTAGGCTCCGGCGATGGCGCGCTACGTCCTCGCTCGGCTCGCTTCCAGCGTCGTTCTCTTCTTCGCGATCACCTTCTTCGTCTTCGTCGCGTTCTTCGTGATGCCGTCCGACTCGCGCAGCGAGCGGCACATGAGCAGCGCCTATCGCATCCACGGGTCGATGTCTGGCGGCTACGCGCACTACGTGTGGAGCCTCGTCCGCCACGGCGACCTCGGCCACTCCTACCAGACGCGTGAAGCGGTCACGGCGCGCCTGCTGCACGCCGCGCCGGTGACGCTGTCCCTCGTTGCGGGCGGCCTCGTCGTCTTGCTCCTGATCGCGATCCCGCTCGGGATCTGCGCGGCACTGCACCCGCGCTCGCTGCTCGATCGGACGGCGACAGGCTTCGTGCTGGTCGGGCTCTGCGCCCACCCGGTGTGGATGGCGCTGATGCTGAGCTATCTGTTCGGCCACTACCTCCATGTCCTCCCGGCTGTTGGCTACTGCGGCCTCGAGTCGCTCTCGACCGGGTGCGACGGCCTGGCGCAGTGGACGACGCATCTGCTGCTGCCGTGGTTCACGTTCGGCCTCCTGAACGCGGCGCTCTTCATGACGATGATGCGCGCGCTGCTCCGCGAGGAGCTGAGCGAGGAGTACGTCCGTACCGCGCGCGCCAAGGGCGCAGGCAGCGCCCGCATCGTGCGCGCGCATCTGCTGAAGAACGTGACGCTTCCGCTTCTGACGCTCATCGCCGTCAACGCGGGGACGGCGCTCGCCGGCGTCGTCTTCGTCGAGTCCGCCTTCGACCTGCCGGGCCTCGGCGGCATCCTGCGCCAGTCGACGCTGCGACGCGACCTGCCGATGATCGCCGGCAGCGTCGTCTTCCTCACTGTAACGATCGTGGTATTGAACCTGCTCGTCGACCTCGCCTACCTCGCCCTCGACCCGCGCATCCGCAGGTCGGCGGCTGCGGCGTGACGCTCAGGCCGCCTCGAGCGCCTCGACGAGCTCGTCCTTGTCCATCTGCGAGCGGCCGGGGATGTCCGCCTGCTGTGCGAGCTTCATCAGCTCCGCCTTCGTCTTCGAGCCGAGGTCGCCGTCTCTCGACGCGCGGCGGCCGCTCTTCGCGCCGCTCAGGCTGAGACGCAGCGCCTCCATCAGATCCGGGATCTCCTCCTCCTCGCGTCCCGCGGCGACGTGCGTCTTCTTTCCCTTGCGCTTGTCCTCGATCAGCTTGCAGAGCGCGTCGCGGTAGGTGTCATTGTACTTCCCCGGCTCGAACGTTCCCGACAACGAGTCGATCAGCTGCCGGGCCAGCTCGAGCTCACGCCGCTCGACCTTCGCGTACGCCGGCTTGATCTCATCGAGCGGCTTGACCTCGTCGGCGAAGTACATCTGCTCGAGCGTCAGCACGCCGTCGCGCACGCGAACGCAGCCGAGGTTCTGCCGGTCGCGCATGACGAACTTGGTGATCCCGGCGACGCCCGAATCCTCCAGCGCCTTGACCAGCAGCGCGTACACCTTCTCCGCGCCTTCCTGCGGCCCGATGTAATAGGTGTGGCGGAAGTAGATCGGGTCGATTTCCTCGTAGGGAACGAAGTCGCTGACGTCGATCGACTTGTACCCCTCGACGCGCGCCGCCTCGAAGTCCTCGTCGCTCATGTACACGAACTCGCCCTTCCTGTACTCGAACGCCTTCACGATCTCGTCGTCGGGGACCGGCTTGCCTTCCGCCTTGCAGATCTTCTCGTAGCCGATCCGGCTGTCGTCCTTCTCGTGCACGAAGTGAAAGTGCAGCGTGTGCTCGGCGACCGCGCTGTACAGGCGCACGGGAACGTTGACGAGCCCGAACGAGATCGAACCGGTCCAGAGCGAGCGGGGCGGCATGCGCCGTTCTTCGCCGGAACGGCTGGCGGGAAAACACGCTGCCGCGAGCCGAACCGACCGCGCCTGCCGTGCGAACAACGCGGCGGGGTCGCAACGAGTAGGAGGAGAGATGGATCGGGAGACGGTGGGAAGCGGCACGGATCGGCGAGCGTTCCTCGGACGTGCGGGCGTCGCGGCCGCGGGAGTGGCGGCCTTCGGCGCGCTGCCGGCGATCGCGAAAGCCGGTGCGGGCGGCATCACGCCCGGCGACGTCGAGATCCTGGTCGCGGCGGAGGTCGCGGAGGCGCTCGCGGTCACGACGTACACGAACATCACGCGGTCGGCGTTCTTCGCCAACCTGGCAGAGGACGACCGGGGCTACATCGAGGCGGCACGGCAGGAGGAGATGTCGCACTACCTGCTCGAGCAGGGAGCAAGCGGCAAGCCGAGCCCGTTCACGACGTTCTACTTCCCGCCGAACATGTTCGGCGACGCGCAGACGACGCTGAACGTGCT
>JAICTB010000218.1 GCA_025936595.1 Thermoleophilia bacterium
GCAAAGCCGGCACCTCCGCTCCTTGATGAGCTCCGTCGAGCCTACGCTCATACCCGCTCCCGGCGCCGGCAAAGCCGGCACCTCCGCTCCTTGATGAGCTCCGTCGAGCCTACGCTCATGTCCGACCGAGGATCTCACGCGCGATCACGAGTCGCTGGATCTCGCTCGTCCCCTCGTAGATCTCGGTGATCTTGGCGTCGCGGTAGTAGCGCTCGACGGGGAACTCCTTCGTGTACCCGTAGCCGCCGAGCACCTGGATCGCCTCGGCGGTCTGGCGGCGCGCCATCTCCGAGGCGAAGAGCTTCGCCTTCGCGCCCGCCTCGGTGTGCGGCAGGCCCCTGTCCTTCAACGTGGCGGCGCGCAGCACGAGCAGGCGCGCCGCGTCGATCTCCATCGACATGTTCGCCAGCTTGTGCTGGATCGCCTGGAAATCGGCGATGCGCTGCCCGAAGGCCTCGCGTTCCTTTGCGTAGCGAAGCGCCACCTCGTACGCCGCCTGCGCGATGCCGACCGCCTGCGCGGCGATCCCGATCCGGCCGCCGTCGAGGGTCGACATGGCGATACGGAAGCCGTGGTTCAGCTCGCCGATCATCCGATCGTCCGCCACCACCGAATCAACGGCGATGTCGTTCGTCACCGACGAGTTCAACCCGAGCTTCTCCTCGGTGCGCGTGATTGTCACGTCCTCCGTGTCGACGATGAACGCCGAGACGCCCCGTGCGGTCTGCGTCTCCGGATCCGTCCGCGCGAACAGGAGCATGGTTCCGCCGAACGCCGCGTTCGTGATCCACTGCTTCGCCCCCTCGATCCGCCAGCCGCCGTCGGCGCGCGTCGCGCGCGTGACGAGCGCCCCCGCGTCGGAACCCGCGCCCGGCTCGGTGAGCGCGAAGCAGCCGATCCCCTCGCCGCGCGCGAGCGGCGGGACGAACCGGCGCCGCTGCTCGTCGGTGCCGAACTGCAGGATCGGGAGCGTGCAGGCCGAGGTGTGGACGGCAACGGTCACGCCGACACCGGCGTCGCCACGCGACAGCTCCTCGAGAACGAGGATGTACGAGAGGAAGTCCGCGCCCGCTCCTCCATACTCCTCCGGCACGCAGACGCCGAGGAGGCCGAGCTCGGCGAGCTTCGCAAGCACCTCGCGCGGGAATCCGTGCGCGCGGTCCCACTCGGCCGCGTTGGGAGCGATCTCCGCGTCGGCGAATGCACGGGCGAGCGACTGGATCTCCCGCTGCTCGGCCGTCAGCTCCAGGTCCACGACGGTCAGACTATCGGCATGAAGGCGGCGACGATCCTGCTCGGCGTGCTTGCGCTGGCCGCCTGCGGCGGGCACAAGCCGGCGTCACCGGAGGCGGTCGCCCGCGCCTGGAGCGCCGCGCTCGACCGCAACGACAACGAGGCCGCGTCGCGCCTCTTCGCCGACGGCGCACAGGTCGTGCAGGGCGGCGAGCTCGACCTGCGCTCGCACCAGGACTTCGTGCGCTGGACGGCGAGCCTGCCGTGCGGCGGGACGATCACGTCGGTCTCGCAGACGCGCGCCGACGAGGTGATCGTGACCTTCCGGCTGACCGAGCGCCCGCGGCACGCCTGTGACGCACCGGGCGCGGACGCCGCGGCGATCTTCCGCGTCCGCGACGGCAAGATCGTGCTGTGGCACCAGACGGACGTGCCGCAGCCGTCGCAAGGTCAGACGGTCTGATTCACCTTCGCCTCGGGCTCGAGCTTGTAGCCGACGCCGAAGCGGGTCTGGATGAACGAGTGGCTCGAGGCGGCGCGGTCGATCTTCTGGCGCAGGCGGCGCACGAAGACGTCGACGGTCCGGTCGCGGTGCGTCTCGCGCCTTCCCCACACCTTCTGCAGCAGCTCGTCTCGCGTCACGACACGGCCGCGGTCGAGCGCGAGGGTGTAGAGCAGCTTGAACTCCGTCGGAGTCAGCTCGGCGCTGCGCCCGTCGACGAACGCCTGCACCTCGCGCGGGTCGATGCGCAGCTCTTCGATCTCGATCGCATCGCCCCGCCGATCCTCCGCCGGCCGAACACCGCGCCGCGCAGCCGCCGCGACGCGCGCAACGAGCTCGCGCATCGAGAACGGCTTCACGAGATAGTCGTCGGCGCCGATCTCGAGGGCGTGCACGCGGTCGTGCTCGGTGCCGCGCGCGGAGACGACGACAATCGGCGTGCCGATCCCTTCGGCGCGCGCGGTCTCGATCAACTTCCAGCCGTCGAGCTCCGGGAGCATCAGGTCGAGTACGCAGACGTCGGGGTTCTCGAAGCGCAGGCGTGCGAGCCCGAGCTCGCCGCGGCCGACGACGACGGGGTCGAAGCCGCCCGCCTGAAGATGCCGCGCCATGCCGTCCGCGATCACGTCGTCGTCCTCGATGATCAGGACTCTCGCCACGTCCCTACCATAGTCCCGAGGTACGTTGGCCCATGGTGTCGGGATGGTGACGATCTGGTGGCCGCTCCGGGAAGATCGCTACGTCTTGGCCGGCTGCAAACACGTCGCATCGCCGCGTCCTCGGTCGCCCCGATAGCTTTGGCTATCGAGGCTCCCTGCGTTCTTGCGCTGCTCGGTTTTCGCTCGGCCAATCCACATCGACCTTCCCGGAGCAACCACCTGGTGTACGACCAAAGCTTCGACGAGCTTCGCACCGGCTTCACCGCCGCGGTGTCGCACGAGCTCCGGACACCGCTCGCGCGGATTCTCGCGCTCCTCGATTCGGTCGACCTTCCGGGCGCGGACGTGCACGCGCTCGTCGACCAGGCGCGGACGGAGGTCGAGAGCGCCGGTGCACTGATCGACGAGATCCTCTTCCTGTCGGAGCTCGAGAGCGGCAAGGAGATCGTGTCGCTCGACCCGACGGACGCCCGGCCGATCGTCGACGAGGTCGTGACGTCGCTTGCCGACAGCGCTGCACGCGCCGGCGTCGCGATCGTCGCCGCGGGCGGTGCCGAGCTGCCGTTGCGGCCGCGCATGCTTCGCGTCGTCGTGGAGAACCTCGCGGAGAATGCCGTGCGCTACGCGGGTCACGGCGCGACGCTGCACCTCGAGCTGTCGGACGGCCTCCTCGTCGCGCGCGACGACGGCGCGGGCGTGCAGGATCACGAGGTGCCGCGGCTCTTCGAGCGTTTCTATCGCGCCGACGCAGCCCGCAGCTCCCGCGGAACGGGGCTCGGCCTCGCGATCGTGAAGCACCTCGTGGCCGCCGCGGGCGGAACCGTCGAGGCCCGCTCCTCGCGCGGAGCGGGCCTCGAGGTGCGGTGCAACTTCCCTACGAGTGCACCTGCTTGACCGTCTCCTCGGCGGCCACCAGCACGGGCCTCGTCGGCGGTCAGGCTCCGACGAAGGCTGCGTCGCCGGTTGCCGCCTGCTGTTCGATCCGCGCGACGTGCCGCTTGCGCAGCAGCGTCACGAGCACGACGAGCCCGGCGACCATGAACGCGGCCCCGGCGGCGAACGCCCAGTGGAACCCGATGACCAGCGAGTGAAGCTGCGAGCCGCCGGCGGATGACGTTCTGCTCGTCGCGAGCGTCGAGAGGACCGCAAGCCCGAGCGCGCCGCCCACCTGCTGCGACGTATTGAAGAGACCCGAGGCGAGCCCCTGGTCCTCGTTCTCGAGACCGGTGGTCGCGATCAGCGTCAACGGCATGAACACCGCGCCCATGCCGAGAGAGGACAGCACGATCGACGGGAGCACGTTCGCGGCGTACGACCCGTCCACCGGGAGCTGTGTGAGCAGCAAGAGCCCCGCGGCGCTCAGCACGAAGCCCGCGGCGGCAACAGGACGCACACCGATCCGCGGCGCGAACTGGGATGCGATCCCCGCCGAGACCATGATCCCGGCCGTGAACGGCAGGAGCGCGAGCCCGGCCGTCAGCGGGTCGTAGCCGAGCACGCGCTGAATGTAGAGCGTGTTGAAGAAGAACATCGCGAACATGCCCGACATCGCGAGGAACATCGCAATATTCGCGGTCAGCAGGGAGCGGACGCGGAAGATCGACAGCCGGACGAGCGGTGCTTGCGCCCGCAGCTCGATCCCGACGAACGCGGCCAGTAGCACCGCCGACACC
>JAICTB010000260.1 GCA_025936595.1 Thermoleophilia bacterium
GAGGCCCGCTTCGAGGCGCTCAGCTCGACCTTCCGCAGCCGAACGCCCTTCGGCGTCACCTCGACGCACTCGTCGTCGCGGATGAACTCGAGCGCCTGCTCGAGCGACAGCGGCCGCGGCGGGATCAGGCGGATCAGCTCGTCCGCGGACGACGCGCGCATGTTCGTGAGCTTCTTCGGCTTCGACGCATTGACGTCGAGATCCTCGCGGCGCGCGTTCTCGCCGACGACCATGCCCTCGTACAGCTCGTCGGTCGGCGCGATGAAGAGCGACCCGCGCTCCTGCAGGTTCTCGATCGCGAAGCCCGTCGCCTGGCCGCGCCGGTCGGCGACGAGGCTGCCGGTGGGGCGCGTGCGCAACTCGCCGAACCACGGCTCCCACCGCTCGAAGACGTGGTGCATGATCCCGGCGCCGCGGGTCTCGGTGAGGAACTCCGTCCGGAACCCGATCAGCCCGCGCGCCGGGACGAGGTACTCCATGCGCGCCCAGCCCGTGCCGTGGTTGACCATCTCCTGCATGCGCCCCTTGCGCAGCGCGAGGAGCTGCGTGACGACGCCCACATACTCCTCCGGAACGTCGATCGCGACCCGCTCGACCGGCTCGTGGCGTCTGCCGTCGATCTCGCGCACGAGCACCTCCGGCTTGCCGATCGTCAGCTCGAACCCCTCGCGGCGCATGATCTCCGCGAGCACCGCGAGCTGCAGCTCACCGCGGCCCTGCACCTCCCAGGTGTCCGGGCGCGCCGTTGGCAGCACCCGCAGCGAGACGTTCCCGACGAGCTCCTGGTCGAGCCGCTGCTTGACCTGGCTTGCGGTCAGCTTGTCGCCCTCCGTGCCGGCGAGCGGTGAGGTGTTGATGCCGATCGTGATCGAGAGGCTCGGCTCGTCGACGACCGTGACGGGCAGTGGACGCGGATCGTCCGGGTCGGCGATCGTCTCGCCGATCGTCACCTCGGGCAGTCCCGCCAGCGCGACGATCTCGCCCGGTCCCGCCTCCTCGGCCGGTACGCGGTCGAGCGCCTCCGTGATCAGCAGCTCGGTGACGCGCGCGTTCTCGATCTCGCCGCTCGCGCGGCACCAGGCGATCTGCTGCCCCTTTCTGAGCACGCCGTGCCGCACGCGGAGCAGCGCGAGCCGGCCCACATACGGAGAGGCGTCGAGGTTCGTGACGAGCGCCTGCAGCGGATGCGCCGGGTCGTAGGAGGGCGGGGGAATCGTCGCGAGGAGCGTGTCGAAGAGCGGCGTCAGATCGCTCGCGAGCGCATCCGGCTCGAGCCCCGCCTTGCCGTCGCGCGCGACCGTGTAGACGATGGGGAAGTCGATCTGCCGCTCGGTCGCGTCGAGGTCGAGGAAGAGCTCGTAGACCTCGTTCACGACCTCCTCGATCCGCGCGTCGGGACGGTCGATCTTGTTCACGACGAGGACGACCGGCAGGTCGGCCTCGAGCGCCTTGCGCAGGACGAACCGCGTCTGCGGCAGCGGCCCCTCGGAGGCATCGACGAGGAGGAGAACGCCGTCGACCATCGTGAGGCCCCGCTCGACCTCGCCGCCGAAGTCCGCGTGACCGGGAGTGTCGATGATGTTGATCTTCGTCCCGTTCAGGCGAACGGACGTGTTCTTCGCGAGGATCGTGATCCCCTTCTCGCGCTCGAGGTCTCCGGAGTCCAGGACCCGCTCTGCGACCTCCTGGTTCTCGCGGAACGAGCCGGACTGCCAGAGCATGGCGTCCACAAGCGTCGTCTTGCCGTGGTCGACGTGCGCCACGATGGCGACATTGCGGAGATCGGTGCGCTCGGCGAGGCTCTTCGACACGGCCGGGCAGGGTAGCGGGCGGTCGATTGGCCGGCGGGGCCCAGAGAGCCCGCGCCGGCCGTGTAGCTCGTTTCTCAGAAGCGGTTCGGGAAGGCGTCGATGATCCCGGTGCTCAGCATGTCGGCCATGCTGAGGATCTCGACGTGCACCCTGTCGTAGGCCTTGACGTCGGCCGCCCACTTGCCCTGCAGCCGGGCGACTGCCTCCTGCGTCGTCAGGTCGAGGTGGTTTTTCATCATCGCGTCCATCATCGGCAGCGACCAGTCCTTCGGGTTCGCCGAGGCCAGGAAAGCCGCGATCTGATGTCCGTTCGCATACCACGCCTTCAGGTCCTTCGTCAGCTTCGCCTTGTTGCCCTCCTTCGCGTCCGCGAGCACCGGAACGGCGCCGAGGATGTGCGCCCGCAGGAGGCCGGTCAGCTTGTTCCCCGCCGCGGCGCCGTAGTACGGCTTGATCGCGTTGCCGATGTCGGCCTGGTTGCGCAGCAGCCGCACTTCCGCCGTCTTCAGGTCGGGGAGGTTCGCGGCGAAGTCGACGATCACCATGCGGGTCCACGTGATGTGGTCTTCCCACAGCTTGTTCATCGCCTGCCGGAACGCGAGCGCCTTCGGCGTGAGCGCCGGCTGCGCGGTCGGGGTTGCGGAGTCCGCGCGGGCGGTGTGGGCGGCCGCGAAGATCAGCGCCACGGCTGCCACGACTCCCGCCGCGGTCACGAGCATCAGCCGGGGCGTACTCACCGTCATCGAACGTGTCATCGATTGTCCTCTCGTCGAAGGGTTGACGGGTTTGTGTCGCCGGGGCGTCGGCTCTTACTTCGAGGTAAGAAACGGAGGCGGGACTGACACCAACGGGTATATGGCGTGTACTGTCGTCCTCGAACTCGTGAAGCCGCGCGCGAACCTCTCGCTCGTTTCTGCACCCACGGTCCTCGACGAGGAGTCGCGGGAGTGGCTGCGCGGCCTGCGCGCCGAGGGCGCCGA
>JAICTB010000026.1 GCA_025936595.1 Thermoleophilia bacterium
CTCCGCCAGGCCCGCCAGCAGGCCGCCCAGCATGACCGAGTGGGCCCCGGCCGCCAGCGCCTTGCTGATGTCACCCGAGTAGCGGATGCCCCCGTCCGCGATCACCGGCACTCCACTGCCCGTGATCCCCTGCACGGCCTGAGAGATCGCGGTGACCTGCGGCACGCCCACGCCGGCGACGACGCGCGTCGTGCAGATCCCGGACGGGCCGATGCCGCACTTCACACCGTCGGCTCCGGCGTCGATGAGCGCCTCGGCGGCCTCGCCGGTCGCGATGTTGCCGGCGATCACCTCGAACTCGCCGGAGAGGCCGGCGATCCGCGCGACCATCTCGACGACGCCACCCGAATGACCGTGCGCCGTGTCGACGACGAGCACGTCGACCCCTGCGGCGGCAAGCGCCTGCGCGCGCTCGATCGCATCGGGACCGACACCGACCGCGGCGCCGACGCGCAAGCGCCCCTGCGTGTCTTTCGTCGCCTGCGGGAACTCGACGCGCTTCTGGATGTCCTTGACGGTGATCAGGCCCTTGATGCGCCCGCTCTCGTCGACGATCGGCAGCTTCTCGATGCGGTGACGGTGGAGGAGCCGCTCGGCCTCGGCAAGCGTCGTGCCGACCGGCGCCGTCACGAGGTCGCGCGACGTCATCAGCGCGGAGACGGGCTGCGCGAGATCTCGCTCGAAGCGCAGGTCGCGGTTCGTAAGGATGCCGACGAGCGTGCCGTCGCCACCCGTGATCGGCACGCCGGAGATGTGGTAGCGCTCCATCAACTCGAGCGCATCGGAGACGAGGGCGTCCGGCGGGAGCGTGACCGGTTCGACGATCATCCCGGCCTCGGAGCGCTTGACCTTGTCGGCCTCGCCAACCTGCGCGTCGATCGAGAGATTGCGGTGCAGGACTCCGAGCCCGCCCGCGCGCGCGAGCGCGATCGCCATTCGCGCTTCGGTGACGGTGTCCATCGCCGCCGACACGACGGGAACCTCGAGCACGATCGTGCGCGTCAGGCGCGTGGCCGTCGAGACGGCGTTCGGCAGGACCGACGACTCGGCGGGCACGAGCAGGACATCGTCGAAGGTGAGGCCCTCCTTCGCGAACTTCGCCGGCAGGCTCGCATCGGTGGCGGCCAGACCGAGCTTCTCGACGTCCATCCGGAAAAGGTACCGGCGGCGGCGGATGCGGGCTAAGAAGACCGCGCCGTGGTCGTGCGGTTCGTGTTCGACGGTCCGCTCGGCGTGCCGGTCTTGCCCGTCGTCGGCTGAGGCGGGGGCAGGTGCCCGGACGGCTTCGTGTGGTTCTTTCCGGAGCCGCAGGCGGCGGCGAGGCCGGCGAGACCGCAGAGGAGGAGTGCGAGCGTTCGCCTCACGAGGCTCTCGTCCCCTCGCACGCGAACGGAAAACCGGTGTCCTACAACGCTTCGACCGGCGCGAGCTCCGAGAGCTCGACGCCTGCCTGCAGCCGACCCGCCTGCCGCGGGTCGAAGCAGCCGGCGCCCACCTCGAGGGTCGACGCCGCGCCTGCGGCGACGGCCGAACGAAGCGACTCCTCGTGCGTCCGGCCCGCATGCCGCGCGGCGAGGTAGCCGGCGAGCAGCACGTCACCTGAGCCGACCGTGGACACGGGCTCGACGGGCGGCGCGAGCACGCGGTAGCTTCTCGGGTCGCGCTCCTCCCGCAGCAGCGCGACGCAACCGAGGTCGGTCGTGATCAGAACGTTGCGCGCGCCCATCTCCGCAATCGACTGGAGCCCGATGCGGAAATCCTCGTCGTCGTGGAACTCCTGCCCGACGAGCGCCTCCGCCTCGGCCTGGTTGGGCGAGACGAGGAACGGCTCGGCCTCGACTCCCAGCCGCAGCGGCTCCCCTTCCGTGTCGAGCACGACGGAGACGTGACGCTTCACGAGCTCGTGCGATGCCTCGGCGTAGAAATCGTCGACGACGTCCCGCGGCAGCGATCCGGCGAACACGACGAGCTCGGCGCCCTGCGTCAGATAACGCAGTTTCTCGAGCAGCGCCTCGAGCTCAGCACCGCTGACCTCCGGCCCCCATTCGTTGATCTCCGTGTATGTGCCGCCGGTGGGATCGACGACCGCCGTGGACGTCCGCGACTCGCCTTCGATGTGCACGAAGTCGTTGAGGATCGCCTCGTTCGTCAGCTCCTCGAGGATGCGCGTGCCGGTCTGCCCGCCGACGAGCCCGGTCGCGACCACCGGAATGCCGAGCGACTTGAGCGCCCGGGCGACGTTGATGCCCTTACCGCCCGCAAGCGTGACGCCGTCGCTCGCGCGATGGCGCTGCCCACGCTGAAAGTTCGGGACGGTCAGCGTCCGGTCGATCGCCGCGTTGAGTGTGACGGTGACGATCATGGTTCAGAGAAAGTGCGCAAGGTGGTGCAGCGTCCGTCCTGCATACCACCCTAGTCGGCTACCCAGGGCTGGTTTGTTAATGGTTCGCGACGCAACGAGCTGTCGCCGTCCCACCAGCCGCGTCCCGTCCCAGATCTCCACGCGTCCGAGCACGTCACCCTGGCGGACAGGCAGCGAGAGCTGGACCGGCGCGGTCACGCGTTCGGTGAGCGGATGCCCGAGCCGCGCCGCCGAGACGAGCGGCTTCGCGGCCACGAGGGCGAGCGGGGCGCGGCCGTACGGCGCCTGCACGTCGGCGTAGTCGCGCCCGGACTGCACGGCGGGCACGACGCGGAACTGGCCGAGGCCCCAGATGAGAAGCGACTGCAGGTCGACGTTGCGCAGCGACCGCGTCGGGCTGCCGAGCAGCGTCGCGTAGATGGTGACACCGCGGCCACGCGCGGCCGCGACCTGGCACCAGCCGGCCTGGCCGGTGTGCCCGGTCTTGACGCCGATCGTCTGCGGGAACTGCCTGAGCAGGTCGTCCCACGTGTGCAGCGTGCGCCCGCCCGCGATCGTGTCGGTCTCCTCGCGCACGGTGTCGCGCACGAACCGCGTCCGCATGACGAGGCGCGCGAGCTTGGTCACGTCAGCGGCGCTCGAGTATTCGCCCGGCGCGTCGAGCCCGTCGGGGCGCACGAAGCTCGAGTCGGCGAGCCCGAGCTGCGCGGCCTTCGCGTTCATCAGTCGCGCGAACGCGGAGAAGTCTTCCGAGATTGACAGCGCAAGCGCGTCTGCGGCGTCGTTCGCCGACTGGATGAGCGCGCCCTTCAGCAGGTCGCGCACCGTGAGGCGCTCACCCGCGCGCAGGTGGATCGACGACTCCCCCACCGCGGCTGCGCGCGGGTCGACCGTCACCACGTCCGTCAGCCTGTGGTGCTCGAGCGTGAGGAGCACGGTCATCAGCTTCGTGATCGAAGCGACCGGCACGCGGTCGTGCGCGTGCGAGGAGGCGAGCACCTCACCCGTCCGCGCGTCCTCGATGATGTACGCGCTCGCACTGACCGGCGGTGCGCCGGCACGTGCAGTCGCCGGCAGAGCGACGACCATGACCAGCACGCAGAGCAGCAACGCGCGCTTCATTTGATCCGCAGCTTCTCGCCGATGAAAAGGGACGTCGACTTGACGTTCGGGTTGAGTCGCTCGATCGTCGCGACAGGCACACCGGACTTCGACGAGATCACGCCGAACGTATCTCCCGCCTGCACGGTCCAGAATCGTTGCGTCGACGACGTGCGGGTCACCTTCGGCTTCGTCTTCGCTGCTCGCGTGGTCTCCACGCGCTTCCCGGGGGGCGTGACGCTCGTGGTCGTGCGGGTCGGTGAGCCACCGTTCTCGAGGCCCGAGTGGATCAACACGACGGCGAGGGTCGCGGCGAGCAGAAATCCTGCGGGCGCCGCATAACGCCGCCAGCCCTCGCTCCGCACTACCAGCCCGACGCGGCCCAGATCTCCTGCCTGAGCCGCGCTGCCTCGGCCCCTGCCGCCTCGCGGTAGTCCGCACCGCTCTCCCGAAACGCGTAGTTGATCGACCGGGATGCGTTGACGAGTGCGCTCGCGGGACCGCTCTGGAATGCGCGTTCGAGGTCGGCGATGGAGCCCCCCTGCGCGCCGACCCCCGGGAGGAGCAGGATCGTGCGCGGCATCAGCCGGCGCGCCTCGGCGACGGCACGCGGGTGCGTCGCACCGACGACCGCGCCGACCGACGAGAGACCGCCCTCTCCCACCGTGCCCTCGCCCCATTCCTCGACAAGCCCCGCGACGTGGTGCCACATCGGCCGTCCATCCTTGAGCACGGCGTCCTGGAGGTCGCCGCTCACGTTCGAGGTGCGGACGATCACGAAGATGCCGACGCCGCCGCGGCGGACGGCGCCGAGAAACGGCTCGACGGAGTCGCGGCCGAGCCAGGGATTGACGGTGAGCGCGTCGGCGCGCGGCGGCTCCCCCTCGAGGTACGCGTCGGCGTACGCGCGTGCTGTCGAGCCGATGTCGCCCCGCTTGCCGTCGGCGATCACGAGCACCCCGGCGCGGCGGGCGTACGTGCAGATGCGCTCGAATGCCGCGAGGCCCGCGGAGCCGAGCTGCTCGAAGAACGCGAGTTGCGGCTTCACCGCGACCGCGTGCGGCGCCACCGCGTCTATGAGCCCGCAGCAGAAGCGCGCGACATCGCCGCGCAGCTCGATCGGCATCAGGTCGACGCGCGGGTCGAGCCCGACGACGAGCTGCGAGCGCTTCCGCTCGACCTCGGCGGCCAGGCGGTCTGCGAACGTCATCGTGACCACTCCCACGGGACGAACGGTAACCCGAGATGCGGAAGGCGGCTTGCGCCGCCTTCCGCGAGTGCTGCCGAACCGGTCGCCGTCAGCTCTTGAGGGCAGCCTTCAGCTGGCTGCCGGCCGAGAACTTCGGCACGGTGGTGGCTGCGATCTGGACGCGCTCGCCCGTCCGCGGGTTGACGCCCTGGCGGGCGGCGCGCGCCGACGGCGAGAACTTGCCGAAGCCCGTGAAGTTGACGGTGTCGCCCGCCTTCAGCGTCTCCGTCACCGTCTCCATGAACGCATCGACGGCCTTGCCTGCGTCGCGAGCCGAGAGCCCGCTCTTCTGCGAGACCCTCTGGATGAAGTCCTGCTTCGTCAACGAACATCCTCCTGCGTCGGGAACTGGGGGCTAGACCTTGGCCCAAACCCTAACAACGGGGTCGGATATCGCTCAACCAAGCGGATTTGCGGGGATTTCGAGCAACTCCGAGGCCCGGAAGAGCGGCCGCAGGCGGACAGCGTGCCGCGCGAGCTCGTCGACGCCCCCCTCCTCGCGATCGACGACGCAGACGGCGTTGGAGACACGAAGCCCCGCCTGGCGGAGCGCCTGGACGGCCTCGATCGCGGCGCCGCCGCTCGTCACGACGTCCTCGACGAGGCAGATGCACTCCCCCTCGGCCGAGACGCCTTCGAGCCGGTTCGCGGTGCCGTAGTCCTTCGCGGCCTTGCGCACGATCAGGAACGGCAGCCCCGACTCGAGCGACGCAGCGGCCGCGAGCGCCACCGCCCCGAGCTCGGGCCCTGCAATACGGTCGGCCTCGGGCTCGTGCTCGGCGACGGCGGACGCGATCGCCCGGCCGAGCGGGCCGAGCAGGTGCGGTAGCGTCTCGAAGCGATACTTGTCGAGGTAGTACTTCGAGCGCCGACCCGAGCGTAGGAGAAAGTCGCCCTCGAGGTAGGCAGCCTCGCGCAGCCCCCGTGCGAGCTCCTCGCGGGTCATTGCGCGGCGAGGATCTCGTGCGCCAGTGGCAGCAGGCGGTCGGCCTCGACCGTGCCTTCGGCGAACGAGTGCATCGAGCCGTCCTCGGCGTAGAGGTCGACCCGCTCGCGCCGCCGGGCGGCGCGGCGCCGCACGAGCACGGACCCGGCGAGCGATCCGGCGGCGAGGAGAACGCCTGTCACGAGCTTACGCGGCGGCATCGTCCGCCTCCTTCTTCTTCGGGGGACGGCGCTTCGGCTTCGGGGGGTCGATCGAGCGCAGACAGGTCTTCAGGTCGTAGAAGACCAGGCCGACAGTGGGCTCGGGCGTCGTCGTCGCGGCGATCAGGCGCGCGCCGTCGCGAACGACGAAGACGCTGCCGGCGATCGTCGCCGCCTCGATCTGCGCGACGCCCGGTCTGAGCTCCTCGGCAGCATCGAGCAGGCGGCGTGCGCGCTCGACGAGCTGCGCCGCGGCCGATTCGTCGGACAGGTTCGAGCCGAGGACGCCCCCGTCCGCTCCCACGGCAGCCACCTGCCGGACCTGGGGCGAGATCTCGGTGAGGTCGGCTATCGCCTGGGCCGCGTCCATCGTGGCGAGCATACTGGCGCGCGTGAGGCGGGTTGTGAGCAAGTTCTTCGCCGATCGTGGCACCCACCTCGCCGCGATGATCGCGTACTTCGCACTGCTCTCCTTCGTGCCGCTGCTGTTCCTGGCCCTCGCGCTCCTCGGCCTCGTGCACCAGGCCGACGCGGATTCGTTCTTCGTACGCGAGCTGTCGGGAACATTCCCCAGCACATCTGTCGACTCGATCCTCCGGGCGGTGCGCGCGATCCAGGCGAATGCGACCGCGCTCGGGATCGTCGGCGCGGCGTTCCTGGTCTGGTCGTCGCTCTCGTTCTTCAGCGTGCTCGAGAGCGCGTTCAATATCGTCTACGGGCGGCCGAACCGCGGCTTCCTGCACGGAAAGGCGCTCGCCACGATGATGATGGTCGGCTCGCTCGTATCGCTCTTCGCGTCGCTCGTCGTGGGCTCGATCGGGCAGGAGGTGCTCAAGCGCTACGCAGGCTTCGCCGGCAACACGACGTTCGCCCGGGCGATCGCCATCGCCGTTTCCGCCCTCGGCCTCTTCGTCTTCCTCTCCTCCGCGTACTACGTGCTGACGAACGTCGACCTGACGTTGCGCGAGGTTCTGCCCGGCGCGATCACCGCGGCCCTGATCCTGGAGGCGACGTTCCAGCTCCTGCCGGTCTACGTCGGCGTCTCGAAGCACAACCCTGTGCTGCAGACGCTGTCCGGCCCCGCGGTGTTGCTCGTCTGGCTGTACGTGATGGCCAATGTGATCGTCCTCGGCGCGGAGGTGAACTGGTGGCGCGGCCACCGCGCGCTCGCCTCCGACACGGCGTAGGGGCTGTACACAGGTACACATGCACATAGGTACCCATGGGCAAGCACATAGGTACACATGGCCAAGCCCATAGGTACCCATGCACAGGCCGGTCCGCTTCAGACGGCGGCAAGCAGCGCCTGGGCCGCCCGTGCGCGGTGCGAGTGCTCCGCCTTCCAGACATCGCCGAGCTGCGCGACCGTATTCGCCTCCCCGACCGGGACGAAGATCGGGTCGAAGCCGAATCCTCCGCCGCCCGCCGGGGCGAGGGCGACCGTTCCCTCGAGCACGCCCGTCGCGCACACCTCGTCACGCCCGGGCGAGAGGGCGACGAGCGCGCACACGTAGCGTGCCTGCCGGTTGCTCTCGCCGTCGAGCGCGCCGAGGAGCTTCTCGACGTGGCGACCCTCCGCCCAGCGCGCGGTGACGACGCCCGGCCCCTGGCCGAGCGCCGCGACCTCGATGCCGGAGTCGTCGGCGATCATCCAGCGGTCTGCAGGCCCGTGGAGCCGTCCGTAGCGCGCCTTGATCCGCGCGTTGTCGAGATAGGTCAGCCCGTCCTCGGGCGGAAAGTCCGCGTCGTCAAGGAGCGCCAGGCCCCAGTCGGGGAAGAGGACGGCGAACTCCTCCAGCTTGTGCGGATTCGCAGTGCAGACGGTCGCGATCAACGGCGCCAGCGGACCGCGATCACGTAGTCGAGGTCGGACAGATGCGCGACGAGCCCCTCGTCGATGTGCGTCAGCTCGAGCGTGACGATGCGCCGGTCGAGCTCCTCGGAGATCTCGAGCAGGCGAATATCCTCGTTCAGCTCTCCGAGGAGCGGGCCGAGCGGATGGGCGTCCTTCAGCTCGACGAGGATGCGGTGATCCTCCGGCTTGATGCGCGCAATGATCCGGTAGGCGATCAGCCGCAACGGCCACAGCGCGAAGATCGTCAGCACAGTCGTCACGATCGCCGCCCAGTACCAGCCCGCCCCGGCCGCCATGCCGATCGCGGCGGAGACCCACAGCGAGCCGGCGGTCGTGAGCCCGCGCACGGAGAGCCCCTCGCGGATGATCGCGCCCGCGCCCAGGAAGCCGATGCCCGTGACGATCTGCGCGGCGATGCGCGTGGGATCCGCCCGGACGACCGCGTCCCCGCTCGCGAGGAACTCGTGGAAGCCGTAGGCGGAGATAATCGTGAAGAGCGCAGATCCCAGCGCGACGAGCAGGTGCGTGCGGATGCCGGCTTCGCGGTCGCGAATCTCGCGCTCGATCCCGATCGCGGCTCCGAGCGCCGCGGCGACGGCGAGCCGCCCGAGCACCTCCAGGTCGCCGAGCGTCGGGATGACGCTAATCGCGAGGTGCATCGACCGCCTCTTCCTGGAACCGCTGCAGGTCCTCGATGCCCGCGGTCGCGAGGTCGAGCAGGTCGTCGAGCCGCTCGCGGTCGAACGGAATCTTCTCCGCTGTCGACTGCACCTCGACGAAGCGGCCGTCACCCGTCATGACGACGTTGACGTCGACGTCCGCATTCGAGTCCTCCGAGTAGTCCAGGTCGAGCAGCGAGACGCCGTCGACCACGCCGACCGAGACGGCGGCCACGGATCCCGTGAGCGCCTTCGAGAGACCGAAGCGATCGAGGGCGCGTTGCGCAGCCACGTACGCGCCTGTGATCGCCGCGCACCGGGTACCGCCGTCTGCCTGGAGGACGTCGCAGTCGAGGTAGACGGTGCGCTCGCCGAGCGCCTTGAAGTCGACGACGCCGCGGAGCGCGCGGCCGATCAGGCGCTGGATCTCGACGGTGCGCCCGCCCTGCTTGCCGCGCGCCGCTTCGCGGTCGGTGCGCTCGCCCGTCGAGGCTGGGAGCAGCGAGTATTCGGCAGTCATCCAGCCGCGCCCCGAGCGGTGCAGCCACCGCGGCACGCCCTCCTGCACGGACGCGGTGCAGAGAACGCGCGTCTTTCCCTGCGACCAGAGCACGACGCCGTGCGGCTGCTCGAGGAAATGGGGGTCGGCCTCGACCGGCCGCAGCTGATCGTCGCGGCGACCGTCGCCGCGGCTCACGCGACCGCCTCCAGCTCGCGCACCTCGACGTGCTCGACGTTGGCAAGGGGCAGCTGCAGGAAGCGCTCGCCGAGCTCGCGGAACGCGTCGGGCTCGCCCGTCGTCAGGAAGCGGTAGGCGCCCTCGCGGGACGCGTCGTTCTCGAACCCCTTGCGCGCGAGCGTCACCGCGACCTCGCGCGCCGTCTCGTCGGCCGAGAAGACGAGCGTGACATCGCGTCCGAAGGCGCGCTGGAACACGGGACGCAGGAGCGGATAGTGGGTGCAGCCGAGAATCACTGTGTCGCAGCCTGCGGCCTTCAGAGGGTCGGCGTACTCGCGAACGGCCTCGGTCACTTCGTCGCTGAACGTATCGCCGGCTTCGATCAGCGGCACGAGCTTCGGACACGCAACCGCGGTCAATCTCGCACCCGCGTCGAGCGTCCGCACGAGCTGCTCGTAGCGCCCGCTCGCGACCGTGAGCTCGGTCGCGAGCAGACCGATGCTGCGATTCCGCGTCACCTGCACCGCGGCGTGCGCCTCCGGCACGATCACGGAGACGACCGGTACGGCCAGCTGTTCCTGCAGGTCGGGGAGCGCAACCGACGTCGCGGTGTTGCACGCGACCACGACCATCTTCACGCCTTGCCGCTCGAGGTACACGCCGATCTCGTGGGCGAAGCGGCGGACCTCGTCTCGGGTGCGCGGGCCGTACGGGAGCCGCGCGTGGTCGCCGAGATAAACGAAGTCCTCGTTCGGCATCGTCACGAGGCACTCGTGCAGGACGGTGAGGCCTCCGACACCGGAGTCGAAGACACCAACAGCGCGGGAATCCGGCATGTGGGCGATTCTAGGGAGGCGCTAGGCTTGCGCGCAGTGAGGCGCCTCGTGCTCATCACCGTCGCGCTCCTCCTCTGGGCGGCGCCCGCGCAGGCGTTCAGCAAGCAGACCGGGAAGCAGACGATGACCGACGGCGTCGCGATCGCCTACGACCTGTACGAGCCCGACGGAACGGCGCCGGCCGGTGGCTGGCCAGGCGTCGTCGTCATGCACGGCCTCGGTGGGACGAAGGACGACATGGCCGCGATCGCCGAGGTCTTCGCCGCGCATGGCTACGCTGCCCTCGCCTACAGCGACCGCGGCAGCGGCACGTCCGGGGGTGTCGTGGACCTCGCGGGACCGGACGACATCGCGACCGAGCGGGCCATGTTCGACTCGTTCAGAGCGCGTCCCGAGGTGAGCGACACGAAGATCGGCGCGTGGGGCATCTCCTACGGCGGCGGTCAGGGATGGAACGGCCTCGCCGCCGGCATCCCGTACCAAGCCGCCGAGCTCGTCGAGACCTGGACCGACCTCTCCACGGCACTCTGGCCGCAGGAGGTCGCGAAGTCGGGAATCGTCGCCGGCTTCGCGAAAGCAGTGGACGCGCGCTCGCCACTGATCGCAGCGGCGGAGAACGACGCGATCCATTCCACCAACATGGGCGCAATCGACGCGCTCGCCCGCTCACGCTCGTCGTACGCCGACCTGTCGCGCGTGAAGACGCCCGTCTACCTGTTCCAGGGGCGCGTCGACTACGCCTTCGACGTCACACAGGCGCTCAACGGCTACAACCGCGTCACCGGCCCGAAGCACCTCTACATCGGGCAGTTCGGCCACCCGCCGTCCACCTTCCCGGGACCCGACATCGGCTACGTGATGAGCCGGAGTATCGCCTGGTTCGACCATTACCTGCGCGGCGTTCCGAACGGCGTCGACTCCTCGCCATCGGTCACGATCGCCGCCGCGACCGGGGCACGGCGCGTGTCGTTCGCGGGTCTCCCGAAGACGAAGACGATCACCGTCGGCTTCCGCGGCACGACGCTCCGCCGCACCGGACCGGTCTTCCGTCAGGCGCTCGAGACGTTCGGTGTGTCGCTCCTGAAGGTTCAGGTGCGCAAGATCGTCAGGTACCCGCGGCTCGTCGCGACGATCACGGCCGGCAAGCGCGTGATCACGCACGGCGCGATCGTCCCGAAGGTCGGGCTGCAGACGATCCGGCTCGCGAACTACGTGCAGTACCTGCCGAAGGGGACACGGTTGTCGCTCGTGCTCGGCCCGTCGTCGGCGAGCGGCGACATCGCGTACCTCGGATTCGGCGACGAGACGTCGATCTCGCTCGGGCCCGCGCTACTCTCGCTGCAGACGTTGACGAAGCCGGTGAGCAGATGAAGCTTCGGGTCGTAGTCGTCGCGTGTACGACGCTGGCGTCGCTTGCGTTCGCGGGCTCGGCGCTGGCAGCGTTCTCGCCGAAGCTCGTCGTCTCCGGCGCAGCCGGCTCGACCCGCGTCGGCGTCGTCGTCGGCAGCAGCGACGACCCCACCGCGCAGGTGGCGATCTACGTTCCGACGACATACCGGATCGGCACGCCCGCGCCGGGCACGAAGCTCGGCAACGTGACGGCGACGGCGGCCGCGGGCGATCTGGGCGGGATCGTGCTGCCGCTCACAGGCGAGCTCGACGCGGTCGCGCCCACGCCTGCGACAAACGCGATCGCGGCCGCATGCGGCGCCTCCCCGTCGCAGACGTGGGATCTCCATCTGACCGCGCAGGGCCAGCAGCTCCACATCCCTCTGTTCGTCGTCGCGACGTCGGCGGCGGAGGCGGCCGCCGGCTACTCGGTGAAGCTCGACGTCTGTCTGCCGCCGCCTAGCCAATCGCCCTTCGGCACAAAGCTCCTCTCCGCGACCTTCACGTCGTCCGCGATCCTCGAGCCGGCCGCCGCGGGCGATCTCCGCTGGACGTCGCTCTGGACGCCGTACAACCCGGGCAAGGACACGCCAAACGTCGCCGGCTCCGTCGAGGTCCAGTCGCTCCGCCACGTCCCGGTCCGCCTCCGGACGACCGTCACGAGGAGGAAGCTGACGAGCTACACGACCAGGCGGATCAAGGGGAAGCGGCAGCGCGTGACGGTCGTGCGCACGCGCGTCCGGTTCGCGTCGCGCGTGACAGAGAACGGCAACGCCGCGTCGAGCGCCGCGATCACGACCAGGGCGGCAGGGACTAAGGTCGGCGGTGCCTCTGGCTCGTTCGTGCTTGCACGCGGCAAGTCGGCGACGGTCACCGCAACCGCGATCCTCGACAGCGACTCCGGCCCGGTTCCCACCGGTCAGCCGCCGACACCGGGCGACCTCCTCTTCCACGACCTCGGTGCTTCGGGGTGCGTCGCCAGCGCGATCTTCCAGGGCGCACCATGCAGCGACGCGACGGTGGGCGGCCAGACCGTGCGTAGCGCCACCCGCGTCACGAGCTACCGCTGAGCGCGCCGATCCGCATCGGCACGTGCTCGTGGGCCGACGACGCGCTCTCCAAGCATTGGTATCCGCCCGGCACCCCGCCGAAGGAACGGCTCGCCTACTACGCCGAGCGCTTCTCGACGGTGGAGGTCGACTCGACGTTCTACCGCGTGCCGACCGAGCAGATGGTGCGCGGCTGGGCGGAGCGGACGCCCGAAGGATTCGTGATGCACGTGAAGGCGTTCGGGTTGCTGACACGGCATCCGGTGAAGCTGCAGCAGGTGCCGCCCGAGCTGCGCGAGGGCCTGCCGGTCGATAACCGGGGACGCGTCGACCGCCCGTCGCGCGACGCGCGCAGCGCGGTCTTCCGCGAGTTCCTCGGCGCGCTTGCGCCGCTGCGCGACGCCGGCAAGCTCGGCGGCATCCTCTTCCAGATGCCGCCGTACGTCGTCTGGAAGCCAACGTCGCTCGACTACCTGGAGTGGGCGCGCGAGCAGGTCGGAGGCGACGATTTCCTGTTCGAGCCGCGCCACCGGTCGTGGTATGCCGAGGACGTGCGGGACGAGCTCCTCCGGTTCCTCGAGGAGCGAAAGATGACGTGGGTCGTCGTCGACGCGCCGAAGACGGACGCCCCGAATGTTCCCGCGACGCTGGTCGCGGCGACGACCCCGCTCGCCTACGTCCGGTTCCACGGGCGCAACGCCGGGACCTGGAACGCGCGCGGCGGATCGGCCGCCCAGCGGTTCGACCACCTCTACAGCGAAGGCGAGCTCCGCGAGTGGGTCGAGCCGTTGCGCGAGCTCTCGAACGTCGCCGAGCACGCGTACGCGTTCTTCAACAACAACAATCAGACCGACGGGGTCGCCCAGGCGCCCGCGGGCGCGCATCTCCTGCGCAAGCTCCTCGAGGAGGAGAACGTCCCCGCGGCGTGATGCGCGTCCTCGCCGTCACCCACGGGCCTTCCGTCGGTCCGGAGATCTTCTCCGACGTCATCGCAGAGGACGGGCACGAGCTCGTCGAGTGGGAGATCGCAACCCGCGGCGCTCCACCGGTGGGGTTCGACGCGGTGCTCGTCTTCGGCGGAGACCAGAACGTCGGCGAGGAGATCGAGCATCCGTGGCTGCACGAGGAGTACATGGCGCTCGGCACCTGGGCCGGCGACGGCACGCCGCTGCTCGCGGTCTGCCTCGGCGCGCAGACACTCGCGCACGCGCTCGGGGCCCCGGTGCGAAAGGTCGGCACGCAGTTGGCCGGCTTCTACGCGACCGAGCTGACGGACGAAGGTGTCGCCGACCCCGTGCTCGGTGTGCTCCCACGCCGGTTCGAGTCGTTCAACGCGAACCATTACTGGTTCGAGGTCCCGGCCGAGGCGACGGAGCTCGCGACGGGGCCGGTGCCCCAGGCCTTCCGCGCCGGGGAGCGCGCCTGGGCGGTGCAGTTCCATCCGGAGATCCGGCGCGACCAGGTACTCGAGTGGTTTCGCGAGGACCCCGACCTGCCGCGGCAGGTCGAGGAGATCGCCGCGGAGCTCGACGAGAAGCTGCCCGCCTGGCAGGAGCACGGCCGGGCCCTCTGCCGCGCCTTCCTCGCGGCCGCAAGCCGCTAGCGCTCGAGCGGCAGGTCGTCGTGGCGCGACCACTCGTGCCACGAGCCGACGTAGTTGCGCGCCTCGTAGCCGAGCGAGCGCAGCACCTGCACCGCCATCGCCGAGCGCGAGCCGCCGTGGCAGTACGCGACCACCTCGGCACCGGCGTCGAGGCCGAGCTCTGCATGCACGTCGTCCGGCGTCATCTCCATCAGCCGGTAGATGTCGAGGTTTCGTGCACCGGGAATGTGACCTTGCCGCGGGTCGCACGGCTTGCCGAGGCTACCGTCGTACTCGCGCGGCGTGCGCACGTCGAGGATCGGCACCTCGTCGAGCCGCGCGGCGAGCTCCTCGACCTCGATCTCGCTCACAGGCTGCGCACCGTTCTCACCTCGGTCGCGATCGACGGACGCTGCTCCAGCTCCGTCAGCCACGCCGCGATCCGCAGCGGTAGCTCGATCTCGAGCATGTCGCGTGCGCGAATCACCCACGGCGCGTACGCGATGTCGGCGTAGAGGCTCTGCCCCACGACGAGCGCGTCGAGCCGTCCGGAGAGATCGTTCTCGTCGCCGCGGCGGAAGGCGTAGTAGTCGCGCCCGAGGCTCTCCTCGAACCGGTGCACGAGAAGCCGAGCGTGCGCGCGGGCGGCACGGTCCTCCGGCAGCAGCGGCCGCTCCGGGTAGCGCTCCTCGAGGTACTCCATGATCACCTCCGACTCGGGCAGCGTGAACCCGTCGTCGAGCACCGGCACGGCCCC
>JAICTB010000025.1 GCA_025936595.1 Thermoleophilia bacterium
CGAGCCGCGCGTAGACGTTTCCTATCGTCGAGCCGATCGCCGGTCCGCAATCGTCCTCGTCCACGTCGACGCCGCAATCGCGCAGGTAGCGGACGACGAGATCGGCGACGGCGCGCTCCTCGCCCGGGGGGCTCGGCACCGAGGCAAGCTCGGTGAACAGGTCGAGGACCTCCGGCACCGGCGTTACGCGCGCGTCGTCGAGGCCGCGACGACGCCGCGCGAGCGCGACCGCTGCAGCGCAGCCGCGACGAACTCACGGAAGAGCGGCGCCGGGCGCGTCGGGCGCGACTTGAACTCCGGGTGGAACTGCGACGCAACAAACCAGGGATGGTCGGGCAGCTCGACGATCTCGACGAGCCGGCCCTCCTGGAACGTGCCGCTGACGACGAGACCCGCCCCGACGAGCTGCTGGCGAAACGCGTTGTTGACCTCGTACCGGTGGCGGTGACGCTCGGCGATCACCGGCTCGTCCCCGTACACCTCGCGCGTGTGCGTCCCCTCCCCCAGCTCGACCGCCTGCGCCCCGAGCCGCATGGTGCCACCGAGATCCTCGACCTCCTTCTGCTCGGGCAGCAGGTCGATCACGGGGAACGGGGTCTCCGGGTCCATCTCCGTCGAGTTCGCGCCGTCGAGGTCGCAGACGTGGCGCGCGAACTCCGAGACGGCGACGTGCATGCCGAGGCAGATGCCGAGATACGGGATGGCGTCCTCGCGTGCGACACGGCAGGCGAGGATCTTGCCCTCCCAGCCGCGCGAGCCGAAGCCGCCGGGAACGAGCACTCCGTCGACGCCGGCCAGCGCCTCGCGCGCCTCCTCGAGCGTCATGTCCTCCGCGTCGACCCAGCGCACGTGCACGCGGCAGCCGCCCGCGATGCCCGCGTGCTTCAGCGCCTCGTGCACCGAGAGATACGCGTCGTGGAGCTTCACGTACTTGCCGACGAGCGCGATCTCGACCGACTCGTTGCGGTGCTTGATGCGCTCGGTCAGCTCGAGCCACTCGCCGAGGTCGGCCGCGGGCGCGTCGATCCCGAGCTTGCGGCAGACGAGCTCGTCGAGCCCCTGATCCTGCAACGCGAGCGGGACGAGGTAGACGTCGGAGACGTCGGGATTCGTGATCACGGCGTCGACGTCGACGTCCGCGAAGAGCGCGATCTTCTCGCGGATCTCCCGCGCGAGCGGCTCCGTCGAGCGGCAGACGAGGACGTCCGGGTGGATACCGATGCGGCGCAGCTCGTTCACGGAGTGCTGCGTCGGCTTCGTCTTCAGCTCGCCGGCGGTGTCGATGAACGGCACGAGCGTCACGTGCAGGTAGATGACGTTCTCGGGGCCGACCTCGCGCCTGAACTGGCGGATCGCCTCGAGGAACGGCTGCGATTCGATGTCGCCGACCGTGCCGCCGATCTCCGTGATCACGACGTCGGTGTCGGTCGCCTCGGCGACGGAGCGGATCCGCGACTTGATCTCGTTCGTGATGTGCGGGATCACCTGCACGGTCGAGCCGAGGTACTCGCCCTTCCGCTCCTTGCGCAGCACGCGGTCCCAGACGGCACCGGCCGTGTGGTTCGCGGCGCGCGAGAGGTTCTCGTCGACGAAGCGCTCGTAGTGGCCGATGTCGAGGTCCGTCTCCGCTCCGTCCTCGGTGACGAACACCTCGCCGTGCTGGAACGGGCTCATCGTGCCCGGGTCGACGTTGATGTACGGGTCGAACTTCTGCACCTGGACCTTCAGCCCGCGCGCCTTCAGCAGGCGCCCGAGCGACGCCGCGGTGATCCCCTTGCCGAGCGACGACACGACACCGCCTGTCACGAACACGAACTTCGCCACTACAACCGCCCCCAGTCGTCGACACGGCGCAGCAGCGGCGTGCGCTCGATGATCGCACCCAACGATGTCCGTTCCCCGAGGGCGGTGAGGCCGGCGAGTGCTCCGATTGCAAGCCAGCGACCTCTGCCCGTGAAACGATTCACGGAACCCAATCCTAGCAGCGCGCCGAGCGCGTTCGATCCGGCATCTCCGAGCATGGCCATCTCCCGAAGATCGTAGGGAGCGAGCAGGACGGCGATGCGAACCGGGGCGCGAAGCGGGATTGCGCACGCGAGATACACCTTGAGCGCGCGACCGGGGCGCGTGTCGAGCTGGTTGAGGGTGTTCGCGGAGAGGGCAACGAGCAGCGCAGCGGACACGCTGCGGGTCCGTGCGAGTGCGTAGAGCGGGATCCCGGCGAGCTTCAGCACCCCGGTCGTGCGCCGTGCCTGGAGATGGGCGCGGAAGCCGCGCTCAGGCCCCGACCGGAGGTCGTCGGCGAGGCCGATCGCCGCCACGACCGGCTCGTGCACGGCAATCGCCCAGCCGACGAGCGGCAGCCGCGTGCCGCGGTAATTGACGCGCAGCGGGCCCGTGGCGAGCAGGAGATGGGTGAGCTGGCGGCCGCGATGGACGAACCCGCGCAGGTCGCGGCCGGTCGCTCGGTGCCCGAGATCGACGTCGACCTCTTCCACGTCGATGCCCGCGCGCGCCGCGTCGATCGTCATACGGGTCTCGGCTCCGAAGCCCGGCGCGAGCGGGAAGACGGCGGACCGGGTGCGGGCGTCGAGCGCCCGCTGGCCGGAGAGCGGCTCGCGCGTGTCGAGGCCGGCGCGGAGTGCGATCAGCGCCCGCGCCGCGCCCTTCGCGATCCCGAAGCCGCCGCCTGCGCGTCGCGTGAAGCGGGCGATTCGCAGTCCCGGGCGCCCGGGCAGTGTGGTCAGGTCGCCGCGCACCTCGGCGTCCACGAGAAGGAGCGAGCCGGGCGGCGCGGCGCGCTCGGCCGCCGAGAGCGCCTGCCCCTTGCCGCGCCGCGGCAGCCGCAGCACGGTCGCGCCCGCCTCCTCGGCGCGGGCGGCGGTCGCGTCGCACGAGCCGTCGTCGGCGACGATCACCTCCGCGTCCGGGAACTGCTCCCGCAGCATCGCCACCGTGGCGGCGATCGCCCCCTCCTCGTCGCGTGCCGCGACGAGGATCGTCAGCGGCTCAGCCGCCAGGCTCGATCCTCGGCAGCGCGGCGTCGGCGTCCGGTCGCACGCCGAAGTTGCCGCCGGGGGCACCGGCGAGCAGGAGCGCGAGCGCCAGCTTCCCGGACGGCGTGTCGACGTCGTCGACCGTCGACATCCCCGAGACGTCGCGCCAGAGCGGAACGTCCGAGGGCGCGGCGTCGCTCTTCTCCGCCCCGACGAGCGGGATGCCGACACCCGCGAGACCGGTGTACAGGCCCTCGACGAAGAGCTTCGTCTGCGGATCCGTGGGCGCGTCGCCTTCGAGGACGACGACCGCGTCCACCGGCTTCCCCGGCGAGCCCCGCTGTTCCTCGACGAGGATCGGGGAGACCTTGTCGGAGATGGGCGTGACGCCCGGCGTGATCCATTCCTGCGCGAGCTCCTGCCCGACCGTGTCGAGCTTGCGGAAGCCGGGCGAGCCGCGGAGCGCGGCGTGCACGCTCTTCGCCGCGATCGGCAACTTGATCACGCGGTAGAGGGTCGTCAATGCGCCGGCGTCGCTCAGCGCCTGCTTCGTGTCGCTGCCGGCGCCGCCCGGGGAGCCGATCACGATCAGCGCGATGTGGGTCGAGGCGAGCCGGTTGTGCATCAGCACCGGATAGGTGTCCTGCGCGAACGTCTGCGCGGCCGCGCCCTGCTCGGTGAGCAGCGCCTTCTGCGCCGAGAGCTGGTCGACGCGCGACTGGAGCGCCGCGATCCGGTTCTGGAAGTTGCGCCGCTCCGACTTGTCGACGAACCCGCGGCCCGAGATGCCGACGCCGACGAGGATGCCGACGATCAGCGCGATGAAGACCGCGGAGAGCGAGGCGACGTGGTAGCGGAGGTCGAGCACGGCTCTTACAAGCTTGCCGCAGTCTGGACGAGCTCGTAGAGCCTGCGCACGGCGGACGCCGCAGAGCCGCGGCTCGCCGTGACGGTGACGAGCGTGCGGTCAGGCGCGACCGAGCGCAGGCGGATCTCGGCATCCGTCTTCGGCTCGAGCAGGTGCCAGGCCCAGCGTTCGTACTCGTCGATCTCGCGGATGAGCAGCATCGTCTCGATCGTGCGGCGCCCGACGAACGGGTTTCGCTTGCTCGCGTGGACCTTCCAGCGCGCGCCGGGTGCGAAGCCGCGGCGGTCGGGATCGATGCCGGTGATGCCGGGCCACCAGTCCGACAGGTGGTACGGCTCCGCGAGAAACGCCCAGACATCCTCGCGCGGCGCGAGGAGCTCGAGCGAGGCGACGCTCAAAACACGGACCGTGCGAGATCCTCGATCAGGCTGCGCAGCGCAGGCGAGGCCAGGACGGCGACGACCATGGCAAGCAGGCCGACGACGGCGAGGATGACGAGCGGCCACAGTCCGACACGCGGTGCGACGAGCCGCGAGACGCCTTTGGCGTCGACGAGGATCTCGCCGACCTTCAGGCGCGTGACGAACGTCGAGGACATGCCGGCGCGGTCGCGCTCGAGGAACTCGATCAGGTTGAAGTGGGTCCCGACCGCGACGATCAGCTGCGCCCCCTTCTCGTAGGCGAGCAGGAACGCGAGGTCCTCGCTGATCCCCGGGACCGAGACGCTGTGGAACGGCACCCCGAGTTGCTCCAGCCGGTGTGCGCCCGGTGCACCGCCGCCGCGGTACGCATGCACGACGATCTCGGCGCCGGTCGAGAGCGCGCGGTCGGAGACGGAGTCCATGTCGCCGACGATCAGGTGCGGTTTCAGGCCGGCCTCCACCATCGCATCGGCGCCGCCGTCGACGCCGATCAGCACCGGCCGGTAATCGCGGACGTAGCCGCGCACCATGCGGAGGTCGCGCTTGTGGCCCGGCCCGCGCGCGACGACGAGCACGTGACGGTCTCGCAGCCGCGTCTGGAGCGTCGGCAGATCGATTCCCTCCGTGAGGAGCTTTCCTTCGTCGCGCAGGTACTCGAGCGTGTTCTCGGCGAACGCCTGCAGCGCGATCGTGACGCGGCCGCGCTGGTCCTCGAGCGCGCGCACGAGCTCGTGCTCATTCAGCACACGGCCCGTGGTGAGACACGTGCCGTTGCGGTAGAGGCCCGCGCCGCGAACGGACAGAAGCTCTCCGTCGGAGACCTGCTCGAACAGATCGGCGCCCGGCGCGTCGATGAGGCGGACGCCGCCGCGGACGAGCTCGAGCGGCCCCGGGTTCGGGAACCGGCCGGTCTGGCTGGCCGACACGTTGACGACGACGCGGACGCCGGACTCGACGAGCTCCTCGGCCGAGACGCGGTCCAGGTCGGCGTGGTCGATGATCGCGACGTCGTCTGGCCCGATCCGCCTCGTCAGGTCCTTCGTCCTGCGGTCGAGCCGCGCGTGGCCCGTGAACTCGACAAAGCTCACGGACGGAGTCTAGGGCTGCGCAGTCGGAACGCTCAGCCGCGGTCGAGGGAGGCGAGGAAGTCCGCGCCGCCGAGCATGCGCTCCACCTCGTCGCGCCGCTCGGCCTCGTCCAGCGACTCGATCCTCGTGTGTGTCGGGTCGCCCGCGACCTTCTCGACCCGGAAGTGGCGGTCGGCGGCCGTCGCGATCTGCGGCAGGTGCGTGATCGTGACGACCTGGGCGCGCGCGGCCAGGCGGCGCAGCGTGTCCGCCACCGCATGTGCCGTCGTGCCGCCGATCCCGGCATCGATCTCGTCGAACACCATCGTCTCGCCGCCCGCCACGGCCGCGATCGCGAGCGCGATCCGCGAGAGCTCGCCACCCGACGCCGTCTCGGCCACCGGGCCGAACGGCAGACCCCCGTTCGGCCGGATCAGGAAGGCGACCTCGTCGGCGCCGGCCGCACCGGGCTCGCGCTCCGAGAGCTCGACCCGGAACTCGCCTTCGCCGAGGCCGATCCCGCGCAGCTCCTCGGCAACCGCAGCCGCGAACGGCGCCGCCGCAGCTGCGCGGCCCTCGTGGAGCTCGGCGTGGATCCGGTCGACCTCGGCCTGCGCTGCCGCGAGCGCCTGCTCGGCCGCGCGCACCGGGTCGTGACCCTCCTCGAGCGCCGCGAGCTCGCGCCGCGCCTCCGCCCCGCGCTCGAGCAGCTCGGCGAACGTCTGCGCCCGGTGCCGCCGCCTGAGATCCGAGAGCGATTCGAGGTCTGCCTCGACCTGCTCGAGCCGGCCGGGCTCGGCCGCGAGCGTGTCCAGAAAGGCGCGCAGGTCGGAGGCGGTCTCACGCAGCTGCAGCTCCGCCTGGCGCAGCGCGTCGCCGGCGGCCTGTAGCTCCGGGGCGAGCCGCTCGAGCGGCGCGATCGACCGCTCCGCCTCGGCGACGAGGTCGCTCGCACCGACGCCGTCCTCCGGAGAGAGCCCCGTCACGGCGGCCGCCGCGCCGTCGGCGAGCTCCGTCACGTGCCGAAGCCGCTCGCGCTCGGCGCGCAGCTCGTCCTCGCGGCCGGGCTCGAGCCCGCCGGTGTCGGCGGCGAGCACGCGCAACTCTTCGAGGCGCGCCTCGGCCGTCGCGGCGTCGCGCGTCAGCTCGTCGTGGGCGCGCCTCGCGGCCTGCAGCTCGCGCCAGGCGCGGCCCGCGCCACGCGTGTCGAGACCTGCGAACGCATCGAGTACGCCGCGCTGGTAGGCCGGCCGCGCAAGTCGCCGCTGCTCGAACTGGCCGCTCATCGCGATCAGCGCCTCCGCCACGGCCGCGACGTCCTCCCGCGCCGCGCTCCGGCCCCACGCATACGCGCGCGTCCGGCCGTCGGGGAAGATCCGCCGCGCGAGCACGACGCCGTCCTCCTCGTCCGGCCGCAGCTCAGCCAGCGCACCGAGGGCCTCCTCGTCGACGCCGTCGAACTCCGCTTCGACGTACGCCTCCTCACCGGCCGCGCCGATCAGCGACGCATCCCCACGCGAGCCGAGGAGCAGACCGATCGCGTTCGTGAAGATCGTCTTGCCGGCGCCGGTCTCACCGGTGATCGCATTCAGGCCCGCGTCGAGCTCGAGCTCCGCGTCCCGGATCAGCACGAGGTTCGAGATGCGCAGCGAGCGGAGCATCAGCGCCCGAAGGTCGCGGCGTAACGCTTGAAGAACGTCATCTCGGGCAGCGTCGCGATCAGGCTCCGCTGCTCTCCCACGCGCACGACCGCCTGCTCGGTATCGGAGAGCGTTCCGACCTCGTGCCCGTCTACGAGCACCGTCGCGGCGAGGCCCTTCGTACGGTTCTCGACGGTCACCTCGAGACCTCGCGGGACAACGAGAGGCCGGATGTCGAGCGCATGCGGCGCGACGAACGTGAGCACCATCGCGTCGAGCCCCCACACGAGCACGGGGCCGCCGTTCGAGAGGTTGTACGCGGTCGAGCCGGTCGGCGTCGCGCAGATCAAGCCGTCGCACGGTTGGCTGCCGAGGTCCTCGCCGCCGATCGCGTAGCCCAGCTCGACCATTCGGCCGAGTGTGCCGCCGGCGACGACGACGTCGTTCACCGCGACCTCGGTGCGGCTGCCGACACTCACTTCGAGCGTCGAGAGCTCGACCGTGCGGTACTCGCCGGCGAAGACGCGCGCGACACCGGCTTCGAGATCTGCGCCGCTCATCGCGGTGAGGAAGCCCACCCGGCCGTAGTTGACGCCGATCACCGGCACGCCGCGGCCGAGGAAGCGCCCGAGTGCGCGCAGCATCGACCCGTCGCCGCCGAGGACGATCGCGATGTCCGCGTCGTCCCCGTCGACGAGCGTCACACCGCAGCTCACGGCGACCGCCCGCAGCCGCTCGAGCGCCGCGCCGACACCGTCCCGGCCGTGCGTGATCACCGCCGCCCTACGGACCGACGGCATCGGCGATCCACCGGTCGAGGTCGGCCGGGAGCTCTGCGTGCTCTCGCTGGCGGAGGTGGAGGACGAACTCACGGTTTCCCTTCGGTCCGGGTAAGCCCGAGTCTACGACCCCTTGCGGCTCGCCTCCGCAGGCGACGAGCGCCTCGGCCGCCTCGCGGACGACGCGTCGCTGCACCGCTCCGTCGCGTACGACGCCCTTGGGTGTCTCGGCGCGACCTGCCTCGAACTGCGGCTTGACGAGGACCAGCGCGCGCCAGCCGGGAGCGGCGAGCCGCAGTGCGGGCGGAAGCGCCAGCTTGAGGGAGATGAACGAGACGTCGCAGGTGACGAGCTGTGGCGCGAACGGGAGCTCCGTCAGCGACCGGGCATTCACGCGCTCGAGGACGGTGACCCTCGGATCATCGCGGATCTTCGAGTGCAGCTGCCCGTAGCCGACGTCGAGCGCGATCACGCGTGCCGCGCCGCGCTGCAGGAGCACGTCGGTGAACCCCCCGGTGGACGCGCCGACGTCGAGCGCGTCGAGACCGGCGACGTCGATCCCGAATGCGTCGAGCGCGTGCGCGAGCTTGTGGCCGGCGCGGGAGACGTACGGTGGCGGCTCGAGCAGCTCGAGCGGCGTGTCCTCGGCGAGCTGCTCGCCCGGCTTCGAGTGGCCGGGCACGCGCCCCGCCATGACGAGCGCCTGCGCCTGCGCACGCGAGTCGACGAGCCCGCGCTCGACGAGAAGGACGTCGAGCCGTTTCTTCGCCGTCATGCGGGCACCGGCGCGGACGCGTTCCTGATCCCCCACACCGCCGGCTGCGCGAGCACGAGCAGGTTCGACGCGAGGATCACCACACCCGCGGCGAGCAGGGTCTCGCGCACGCCGATCGCCGCCGCGATCGGGCCGGAGACCGCGGTCCCCACGGGAATGAGCACGAACGAGCCCAGCGCGTCGTAGGAGCTGACGCGCGAGCGCGCCGCTTCCGGGACCTGCTGCTGGAACACGGTGAACCAGAGCGCGAGGTGGATTGCGAGCGTCGTCCCGGCGATCACCTGCGTCGTCACGAGAACGGGCAGCGGCACGAGCGCCGCAAGCATGAACTGGCCGAGGCCGAACGGGACCGCGCAGAGGCACGAGGCGAGCAGCGGCCTGGAGGGACGCCAGCGGAGCGTGATCACGCCGCCTGCGACGAGCCCGGCTCCGAACGACGACAGCACGAGCCCGTAGGTCGAGGCTCCGCCGTAGTGCTCCTTCATCACGAGCGGTGCGAGCACACCCCACGTCGCCCCGGCGAAGTTCCCGATGCCGAAGAACACGATCGTGTTGAAGATCCAGCGCTGGCGGCGGAACTCGCCCCACCCTTCGCGCAGCTCGCGCAGGAAGGGCTCGGGCTCGACGACGTCGTCGCGCGGCGTCACCTGCACGCGCCAGAGCAGCGCGGCCGCGACCGCGAAGCTCGCGGCGTCGATCAGGATCGCGGCGCCGGGGCTCCCGGCGGCCACGAGGATGCCCCCGAGCGCCGGCGCGCCGAACCCGAGGATCGAGCGGCTGAGGCCGATCAGGGCATTCGCCTGCTGGAGACGTCCCTTGCTGACGACCGCCGGGATCAGCCCGTTCGAGGCCGGGATGACGAAGCCGTCCGCAAGCCCGTAGACCGCGCCGAGCGCCGCCAGCAGCGCGACCGTCGCGTGGCTCGAGACGACGAGCCCGCCGACGAGCGCCTGCACGATCGCCTGGGTCGAGGCGACGGCGACGAGCACGAGATGGCGCGGCAGCCGGTCGGAGATCACGCCGGCCGCGAGGGCGATCACCGCCGCCGCGACCTGCCGGCAGGCGAGCACGACACCGACGGCGGTGGGCGAGTCGTGCGCGATGTGCAGCACCGCGAAGACGAGCGCGATCGCCGCCACGCCGTCGCCGATGGCCGAGATCGTCGTGCTCGAGAAGACGAGGCGGAAGTTCCGCTCCGCGAGCGCGCCCAGGCTGCCCTTCATCCGCCCGACTCTAGATCGAGATCTACTTCGAGCCGGGACGGACGAGGCCGCACTCGTATGCGAGCACCACCGCTTGCACGCGGTCACGCAGGTCGAGCTTCGAAAGAATCCGGTTGACGTGCGTCTTCACCGTGGCTCCGCTCAGGAAGAGCTCCGCGGCGATCTCGGGGTTCGAGCGACCCGCGGCGATCAGAGCCAGCACCTCCCGCTCGCGCTCCGTGAGCGCGTGCAGGCGCTCGGGCGCGACCTCGCCCGGAGGCGGGCGGCGCACGAAGTCCTCGACGAGGCGCCGGGTGATGGTCGGCGCGAGCAGCGCCTCGCCGGCCGCCACTGTCCGCACCGCGTCGACGAGCTGTGCGGGCGGCGCCGTCTTGAGGAGGAACCCGCTCGCCCCCGCCTTCAGCGCGTCGTAGACAACGCGATCCTCGTCGAAGGTCGTCAGTACGAGCACGTTGCGCGCGAGCCGCTCCCTCATGACCGTGCGCGTGGCCGCGATCCCGTCGAGCACCGGCATGCGCACGTCCATCAGCACGACGTCGGGCCGCAGCTCGCGCGCCCGCTCGACGGCGGCCTGGCCGTCGTCGGCCTCCCCCACCACGTCGATGTCGTCCTGCGCGTCCAGGATGAGCCGGAAGCCGCCGCGCACGAGTGCCTGGTCGTCCGCAAGCAGGACGGTGGTCACGCGCCGCTCTCGAGTGGGAGGAGCGCGCGAACCGCGAAGCCACCCGATTCACGCGGACCCGCATCGAACGTGCCGCCGAAGACGCCGACGCGCTCGCGCATGCCGACAAGCCCGTGCCCGGCCCCCTCCCGAGTCGGCGTCGACCCGTCGTCGGACACCTCGATTGCAAGACCGTCCTCCCTGTAGGTCACCGTGACCGTCGCCCGCGCGCCGCCCGCGTGCTTGAGCGCGTTCGTCAACCCCTCCTGTACGACGCGGTAGGCAGACAGGTCGACGCCGACCGGGAGCGGCCTGGGCTCGCCCTCGACGCAGAGGTCCACCTCGAGGCCCGCCTCGCGCATCCGCGCGACGAGGCGCTCGAGGTCGCGCACCCGCGGCTGCGGCTCGAGCTCCGTCTCCTCGTCATGCTCGCGCAGCATGCCGACGAGGCGCTTCATCTCGTTCAGCGCCTCACGTCCCGTCTGCTGCACCGCCCGCACCGGCTCGACCGCGCGCGCCGGATCCAGCTTCAGCATCTCCTCCGCCGCCCCCGCCTGCACTGTCATCACCGATACCGAGTGAGCGATCACGTCGTGGAGCTCGCGGGCGATGCGCGCGCGCTCCTCGGCGATCGCCTCACGCCGCTCGACCTCGAGCCGCCGCGCGCGAGCCTCGGCCTCACGCAGGCTGCGCGTGCGGGCGCCGAAGACAATCCCGAGCACGCCCGGGACGAGAAGGATCATCCCGATCCATGGAATGTCCGTCGACTGGTAATGGTCGGTGCCGCGAAGCACGTCGATACCGATCGAGAGCCAGATGCCGCACACGAGGAGCGTCAGACCGAGCACCGCCCGGCGCCGCTCCTCGTAGGCGCCGATCGCCCAGGAGAGAACAAGGCTTGCAACGACAGGCGCGACCGCTGTATGCATGGACATTCCCGCGGCCGCCTGCGCGACGGCCACGAGAACGACGACCGCGGTGACGGCGAGCGGATAGAAACGCCGCCAGGCAAGCGCGGCACCGGCGACCACCATCAGTGGCGCAACGAAGGCGGCGGGCCGCAGATGTTCGGCCCAGACCTCGAACAGCATCGCGGCGGTCAGCGAGACCGCGATCAGCACATCGCTTCTTCTCACGCTCCAGAACGTAACTCCGTGAGGGCACTTCCGCATCAACCCGGAGGACGACTCGAATCAACCCGCGCGTCGACGACACCGCCGGGCCGCCCCCATAGGTTCGAGGCGACATCGAGGAGGAGGCACATATGAAGCTCGTCTACAAGACCATGATCGGAATTGCCGTCGTCGGCGCAGGACTCTTCGCACTGTCGGGCGTCTTCGACAACGCACACGGCTTCGAGGGCGTGCTCGGCGGGATCGGCTGGTTCGGGTTCCTGCTCTGCGTGCTCGCGCTCATCGTGCTCGCGCTCGCAACGCTCGGGCGCAGCGTCTTCCGCCGCACCTCGACCGCGTAGCTAGGCAGTCCGAACCGCGAGGCCGTCGACGATCTCCGCGAGCAGGCTCGTGTCGGCGTCGATCTCGGCCAGGCGCGTCCGGGCGCGCTCCGCCGCTTCGTCTGCGAGGCGGCGGGCGCGCTCCTCCCCCACCTCGAGCACATAGCCGTCGCCGTCGAGGATGTCGTCGACGATCTGGAAGAGCAGGCCCAGCTCACCCGCGAACGCCCGCCACGGGCCGTGCTCCGAGACGGGCACCTCGGCTGCCCACACGCCACACATGACAGACGCGGTGAAGAGCGCCCCGGTCTTCAGTGCATGCAGCCGCTCGAGCTCCGCGCTGCCTTCGAGGTCGAGCTGCTGGCCGCCGATCATCGCGAGCGTCGCCTCGATGAGCTCGCGCGCGACCGCCGTCGTCGGGTAGGTCAGCGCGAGACGCATCGCCTCGGCGAGCAGCGCATCGCCGGCGAGGATCGCGGTCGCCTCGCCGAACTGCGCCCACACCGACGGTGCGCCGCGCCGCTCGCGGTCGTCGTCGAGCGACGGCAGGTCGTCATGGACGAGCGAGAACGAGTGCACGAGCTCGACTGCCGCCGCCGCCGGGAGCAGGCGCTCCGGCGTCGCACCGACGGCGTCGCCGGTCGCGAGGCAGAGCAGGGGCCGGACGCGCTTGCCGCCGAGCGCGTGGCGCATCGGCGCCTCGAGCGAGCCGAGCTCCGGCGTCAGCGCGAGCTCGGCGAGGTAGCCCTCGACGAGCGAGACGAGCCGGTCAGTCTGCTGGGGCATCCGGGTCCGGCCGCGTCGCGGCTTCCGTCTCCGCCGCGCGCTTTGCGCGCTGCAGCTCCGTTTCCACTTCTTTCGCGAGCTCGGCGAGCTCCTGCAGGATCTCGATCGCCTGATCGGGATCCTGCGTCTGGTCGAGCCGCGCCCGCGCAGCCTCCAGCCGCGCCAGCAGGTCCTCCGCGTGCGAGAGTGATTCGTCCGCCGTCATATCGTCAAGCCGCCTCCCGTTGGATTCTGCCGAGAATGCCGTTGACAAGCCTGGCCCCGTCGTCGGATGCATAGCGCTTCGTGAACGCGACCGCCTCGTTGATCGCTACCTCCGCCGGAACCTCGCGCGTCTCCAGCTCGTGCACGGCCACGCGCAGCGCGCTCCGCTCGACCGTGCCGAGCCGGTCCGCCGTCCAGCCTTCCGCCGCGGCGGAGATCCTCCCGTCGAGCTCGCCCGCGCGCGCAGCGACGGCCTCCGCAACGGCCCGTGCCCACGGATCGATCTCACCGGCGTACTGCGAGCCGAGCTCCTGGCCGGAGAGATCCCACTGGTAGAGCAGGAAGAGCGCCTGCCGCCGCGCCTGGCGCCGCGAGATCGTCACACCGGCACCGCCCGCAGCGCCTCGAGGGTCGAGGTCGAGTACTCGCCGCTCCGGAAGGGCTCGCTCGCGAGCACCTCGAGCGCGAGCTCGCGCGTCGTGGGCACGCCTTCGACCACCGTCTCGCGCAGCACCCGCATCGCGCGGGCGATTGCCGGGTCACGGTCCGAGTCCCACACGATCAGCTTCGCGATCAGCGAGTCGTAGTACGGCGGGATCGTGGAGCCCTGCTCGACGAACGTGTCGGTGCGCACGCCCGGCCCCTGCGCCGTCTCGAACCGGGTGAGGAGCCCCGGCGAGGGCCGGAAGTCGTGCTCGGGATCCTCCGCGTTCAGGCGGATCTCGATCGCGTGCCCGCGGCGCGGCGCCCTGCCTGTCAGCGAGAGCTCCTCGCCGGAGGCGATCAGCAACTGCTCGCGCACGATGTCGATGCCGGTACACAGCTCCGTCACCGGGTGCTCGACCTGGAGGCGCGCGTTCAGCTCGATGAAGTAGAAGCTCCCGTCCGGCCCGAGCAGGAACTCGAACGTGCCGGCGTTTCGGTAGCCGACGGCGCGGCAGGCGCGCTCGGCCGCCGCCTCCATCGCCTCGCGCAGCTCGGGCGTGAGCGCTGCGGACGGCGACTCCTCGATCAGCTTCTGGTGGCGGCGCTGGATCGAGCACTCGCGCTCGCCGAGCGTCAGGACGTTTCCGCGGTGGTCGCAGAGCACCTGGATCTCGACATGCCGGGCCGGGACGACCGCCTTCTCGACGTACATCGTCGAGTCGCCGAATGCGGCGCCCGCCTCCCCCGCCGCCGTCGCGAACGCCTCGTCGAGCTCCTCGGCGCGGCGGACGAGCCGCATGCCCTTCCCGCCCCCTCCGGCGGACGCCTTGAGCAGGATCGGAAAACCGATCTCCGCCGCGGCCGCGCCTGCCTGCGCGACGCTCGTCGCGCCCTCGGTGCCGGGCACCGTCGGGACGTCGGCCGCACGCATCGCCTGCTTCGCGGAGATCTTGTCGCCCATCTTCGCCATCACGTCCGCCGGGGGGCCGACGAACACAAGGTCGTTCGCCGCGCACGCCTGCACGAACGCCGGGTTCTCGGCGAGAAACCCGTAGCCGGGGTGAACCGCTTCGCAGCCGGTCGTCTCCGCCGCTGCGACGACGCTCGGGATCTGCAGGTAGCTCTCCGCGGCGGACGGCGGTCCGACGCAGACCGCGTGGTCCGCGAGCCGCACGTGCAGTGCGTCGCGGTCGGCCGTGGAGTAGATCGCCACGGCCTCGACGTCGAGCTCGTGCAGCGCGCGGATCACCCGGACGGCGATCTCGCCCCGGTTCGCGACGAGGACCCGGGAGAACATCAGATGGTTGATCGGGAATTGGCGTTGTCGCGGGGAGGGTCTGCACCAAGCAGTGTGGTCGACGTGACCGGGGTCAAGGCCGGTGGGCCCTGGCGCCGGGCAGGGCGGGCGCAATGCGCCGTGTGCAGGCCCCCATCCGCGGCGGCGGTGAATTCCCGATCAGCCATCAGACCGCGTCGAGCGGGCGGCCGTTCACCGGCTCGAGCTCGAAGAGAAGCTGTCCGTACTCCACCGGCTCGGCGTTCCCCGGGTGGATCTTCCGCACGACGGCCTCGATCTCCGCCTTGACCTCGTTCATCAGCTTCATCGCCTCGAGGATGCAGAGCGTCTGCCCG
>JAICTB010000118.1 GCA_025936595.1 Thermoleophilia bacterium
CGCCCGCTGCTCGAGCAGCGCGGTGGCGTCGCCCGGGCTCAGTCCGCCGACGTCGATGCCCGCGATGCGCGTGCCGTCGGCGAGCCGGTCGGCCGAGCCCGCAAAGAAGAGCGGCACGATGAGGGCCACCAGCGCCAGCGCGGCAGCCCCAACTGCGACCCTGGTCCAGATGCGGTTGCGCGCCGGGGCTCGCCGGCGAACGGCTGGTGACGAGGCAGCCACGACGCAGCCATGGTAGCCGCGAGCCCGGAGCTGCTCAGAAAACGAAGAGCTCGACGCCGCCGGACACGTTCAGCTCGATCCCGGTGACGTACGAGGCGAGATCGGAACAGAGAAACGCGATCGCGTTCGCAATGTCCTGTGGCTCCCCCGGCCGCTTGAAGACGGTGCGGTTGGCGATTCGCTCGTTCATCGACGCGTTCGCCAGGTGGAACGCCTCGGTGCCGATGATCCCCGGCACGATCGCGTTCGCCGTTATGCCGTGCCGGCCGCCTTCCATCGCGAGCGTCTTCGTGAGGCCGAGCACGCCCGCCTTCGTCGTCGAATACGACGCCTGCCCGAAGCCGCCGAGCGTGCCTGCGACCGAGGCCATGTTGACGATGCGCCCCCACGCGCGCTCCTTCATGTGCGGCCACACCGCCTGCGCGCAGTTGAACGCGCCGCTCAGATTGACGCGCAGGTCGCGCTCCCAGAGGCTCGGCTGCTGGTCGCCGAACTGCCCGACGTGGTCGAGCGTGCCGGCGTTGTTGACCAGGATGTCCACCGAGCCGAGCTCGTCGACGGTGCGTGCGACCGCGGCCGCGACCTGGTCACGGTCGGTGACGTCGCAGCGCACAGCGATCGCGCGGCGTCCCATCGCGCGGATCTCCTCGGCCGCGGACTCTGTACCGACGAGCCCCTGCGTGCGCGCGACCTGCGCGAGCGGGCCGTAGGCGTCCGTCTCCTCGGAGAGCTCCGACTCGACGAGCAGGTCGGCGATCACGACGTCGGCACCCGCGCGCGCGAGCGTCAGCGCGTCCGCGCGTCCGAGCCCGCGCGAGCCGCCGGTGACGAACGCGACCCGCCCCGAAAGATCGATCTGGATGCTCATGCGACCTAGCCTCGCGGCATGAAGATCTCTTTCGCGATCACGAGCCGCTGGATCTGCGAGGTGCCCTCGTAGATCTGGAACAGCTTCGCGTCGCGCATCAGCTTCTCGACCGGGTACTCCTTCATGTACCCGTACCCGCCGAAGACCTGCACGGCGTCCGTCGTGACCTTCATCGCGGTGTCCGCGGCGAAGCGCTTCGCGAACGAGGAATAGAGGGTCGCGCGCTCGCCCTGGTCGAGCATCCACGCAGCCTGCCAGGTGAGAAGGCGCGCAGCCTCGATCTCGGTGGCCATGTCCGCGATCATGAAGTTGACGCCCTGGTGCATCGCGATCGGCAGGTCGAACGTGACGCGCTCCTTCGCATAGTCGACGGCGAGCTCGTAGGCCGCCTGCGCGACGCCGACGGCGCCGATCGCGGTGCCCGGGCGTGTGAAGTCGAGCGTCTGCATCGCGAGCTTGAAGCCGCCGCCCTCCTCGCCGAGACGGTTGGCGGTCGGGACGACGACGTCCTGGAGGGCGAAGGCCGACGTGTCGGTCGCGCGCTGCCCCATCTTGTCGAGGTGCTGCTCGATCGTCACGCCGGGCGCGTCCATGGGGACGATGAAGGCGGAGATGCCGCGGTGGCCCTTCGACGGGTCGGTCTTCGCGAAGACGACGGTCCAGTCCGCGTAGCCGGCATTCGTGATGAACGTCTTCGAGCCGTTGAGGACGTACTCGTCGCCGCGGCGGACGGCCGTCGTCTTGAGCCGCGCAACGTCGGATCCGGCGTCGGGCTCGGAGAGGCCGAAGGAGCAGAGGATCGGAGACTCGAGGAGCGGCGGCAGCCAGCGGGCTTTCTGCTCGTCGCTGCCCGCGATGATCACCGGCCCGGCACCGAGGCCGTTGGCGCCGATCGACGTGCCGATGCCGGTGCAGCCCCAGTTCAGCTCTTCGCCGACCAGCGTGCCGTCGAATGCGTTCAGCCCGAGGCCGCCGTACTCGGCCGGCACGTGCAGGTTCATCAGGCCGACCCCGTGCGCCTTCGCGATCACGTCGGCCGGATGCCTCATGGTGACGTCGTGCTCTGCAGCAGCCGGGCGGATCTCCTTCGCCGCGAACTCGCGCGCGAGCGCGCGCAGCTCCTTCTGCTCGTCAGTCAGGGCAAACGAGACGCCGCCCGAAACCGCGGTGTCGACCGGGGTCATTGCGTGCTCCCAGCTGTTGATTGACTCGTCAGTCAACAAGCGTAGCGGCCGCCGCGGCGAGGGGCAACCGGACCGTGAAGACGCTCCCGCGGGCGGGCGCGCTCTCGACCTCGATCGTTCCGCCGCTCTGCCCCACGATCCCGTGCACGGTCGAGAGCCCGAGGCCCGACGAGACGCCGAGCTCCTTCGTCGTGAAGAACGGCTCGAAGATGTGCGCCTCGGTCTCGGGGTCCATGCCGACGCCGTCGTCGGCGACGCTGAGCGTCGCGACGCTCGCATCGGCGCGCACGCCGATCGTGACGACGCCTCCCTCCGGGAGCGCCTCGGAGGCGTTCGCCGCCAGGTTCAGGACCACGCGCTCGAGCTGCGCCTCGTCGGCCCGCACGATCACCGGCCACTCGCCGAGCTCGAGCTCGAGCCGGCTGCGCTCGCCCAGGGCGCGCTGGAGGAGCGGCTCGAGCCGGCGAACGGCGTCCCGGAGGTCGAGCTCGTCGAGCTGCAGCACCTGGCGCCCGCTGAAGGCGAGCAGCTGGCGCGTCAGGTCGCTCGCGCGAACCGCCGAGTCGCGAATCGCCTCGAGCTTCTCCTGCGCACTGCGGTCGCCCCGGCTCAGGAGCAGGTCGCTGTAGCCGATCACAGCGGTCATCAGGTTGTTGAAGTCGTGTGCGATCCCGCCCGCGAGCTTCCCGACCGCCTCCATCTTCTGTGCCTGGCGCAGCTGCTCTTCGAGCGCGTGTTGCGCGGTCACGTCCTCGAGCAGGCTCATCCCGAGCCCGTCCTCGAGGTCGAGCAGGACGTTGACGCGGGTGTCGACGGAGACGCCGTCCTTGCGCACGTATTGCTTCGTCGCCAGGAACGTGTCGCGCATCCCCGCGTCGAGCTCGGCCTGTGCGTCGAGGTCGAGGTCGTCCGGGTGGGTGACCTGCGTGTAGTGCATCTGCGCGAGCTCGCTGCCGGTGTAGCCGAGCATTCGCTGCAGGGCCGGATTCGTCTCGCTCATGATCCCCTCGCGTCCGATCGAGATCCCGATCGGGGCGCGCTCGAACACCATCCGGAACTTGCGCTCCGACTCCTCCGCGCGTAGCCGGAGCGCATCGAGCTCGCGGACGATGGTGGCGAAGCGGAGAACGACGAGCACGAGCAGCACCGAGCCCGCGCTCGCAACGGCAACGATGTTCACGTGATGACCGCTCAGCTCGGCGATCGCGACCGAGAGCGGGGCGGCGACGAGCGACGCGCCGACGGTCACGCCGCGGCGCAGGGAGAGGAGATGACCGGTCGGCGCCGCGACGACGAGCCGTTCCATCGAAGGGTGGAGGGCCGCCGCCGCGAGGAGCACGTACGAGGCGAGCCAGCCGGCGTCCGGCCAGCTCGCCGCATACGTCCCGTCGAGCGACGGCAGCACCCAGGCGCCGTCGGCCACGAGCAGCGGCACGACGGACGCGACGAGCAGCCAGTACGAGCTGGTACGCCGGCCCTGCACGAAGAGCAGGCGGACGAGCGTGCCGAGGAGCAGGACGTCCGCCGTCGGGTAGGCGACCGTGACGGCGCGGCCGAGCAGCGTCCCGTCCGTCGGCCCGGTGAAGATCAACACCCAGGCGGCGATCCCGAGCCCGAGCATGACGACCAGGGCGTCGAGATGTGCAGCCGTGCTGCGCGGGCCGACGGATTCCTGCGAGAGGAGCAGGACGCCGAGGATCAGGAGTGCGACGCTCGAGAGGTAGAGCGCGTCTGCCGGGCCGGGGTAGCGCGAAGTGAGGTTGTCGTAGACGAAGTCCCCGAACGCCATCAGGAGCTGCGAGACGCCGATGGTCGACCAGGCGCGCCACGTGCGCGGGCGGTACGCCGCGACCGCGAAGAAGATCAGTCCGGCCGAGGCGAGACCAAGCGCGTCGTACAGCACGACGTCGCCCGCGAGCGCGAAATGTCCCGCGATCGCCACCAGGCCGATGCAGAGGTAGGCTCGTGCCGCGGTCGATCCCACGCTGCCTGTATCGACCGCGCGAAGCCGGAGGCCGCTCACCACTCCCGGTACACCGCCTCCTCCGTTCGGGTGATGCGGGATGGGTAGGCTCCGCGCATGGACTTCGACCTCACCGACGAGCAGCGGCTGATCCAGGAGACCGTCCGCGCGTTCGTCGACGAGCGCGTGCTTCCGGTGGCGGTCCAGAACGACATCGATCACAAGCTCGACCTGGAGCTGATCGAGGGGATGGCGGAGCTCGGGATCCTCGGGATCGTGATCCCGGAGGAGTACGGCGGCGCCGGCCTCGACTTCGTCGCCGAGGCATTGTCGTGCGAGGAGATCGAACGCGGCGAGGCAGCATTCCGGACGCTGATCTCGGTCCACGTCGGGCTCAACTCGCTGTCGCTCCTCAAGTACGCCAGCGAAGAGCAGAAGCAACGGTGGCTGACGCCGCAGGCGAAGGGCGAGAAGCTCGCGTGCTTCGGGCTCACCGAGCCGGGCGCCGGGTCCGACGTCGCGGCGATGCGAACGACCGCGCGGCGCGAGGGCGACGTCTACGTGCTCAACGGCCAGAAGAACTGGATCTCGTATGCGACCGTTGCCGACCACGCGCTCGTCTTCGCGAAGACCGACCCGGGGGCCGCCCACAAGGGCATCAGCGCGTTCGTGCTCGAAAAGGGTATGAAGGGATTCACGTCGCGGGACACCGAGAACAAGCTCGGCATCTGGGCAGGGTCGACGGGCGAGCTCTTCTTCGAGAACGTCGAGGTGCCCGCGGAGAACCTGATCGGCGAGGAAGGCCAGGGGTTCGAGATCGCGATGCACTCGCTCGACCAGGGCCGCTTCACGGTCGCTGCGGGTGCGTGCGGCGTCGTCCGCGCCTGTCTCGAGCGTTCGGTCGAGTACGCGCGGGAGCGCGAGACGTTCGGCCAGGCGATCGGCAGGTACCAGTTCGTGCAGGACATGCTCGCGAAGATGGTGCTCGGCTACGAGACGTCGAAGCTCCTCGTCATGCAGGCGGCCTGGATGAAGAACGAGGGGAAGCGGAACACGCGCGAGACATCGCTTGCGAAGTGGCATGCCACGGAGTCGGCCTTCGAGGCGGCGCACCTGGCGATCCAGGTGTTCGGCTCCTACGGGTACTCGGGCGAGTACGGCATCGAGCGCTACTTCCGCAATGCGCGCGCGCCGATCATCTACGAGGGCACGACGCAGATCCACAAGATGATGCAGGCCGAGCATGCACTCGGCTACCGCCGGCTGAACGGCCGCGGCGGCGAGTCGTCGCCGATCTGCTCGTGGGCGCCGGCGCTCTCGCCGGTCCACGCATCGGCGTAAGCGCTCAGCGCAGCAGAGCCGCCGCCGCCGCGCTTGGCCTCAGCGGCCATGTCCAAACGGGACATGGAGGGGTCTGACCCCGGTTTTCGCTGCTCAGCGCGAGATTCGAATTGTTTGTCGCACTTCCGTGACGATTATTCGTGGCGTTTCCACAACCGGGGTCTGACCCCGGGGGTGACCTTTTGGGCCATGGCCGGCCGTATCCGAAAAGCGCTGTTTGCCGTTATATCGTTATACGATGTAGCGGAAGGAGTCTCTCATGGCAACACGTCACCAAGCTCGCAACCGCACGCGCGACGACGCGCCCCTCGGCGCGTACGACGCGCCGCGGCCGATGCCCGACGAAGCGCTCCTCGCGCCCACCGAGGCGCCCTACACGAGCGCGAGCGCCCGCGACGAGGCCATGAGCGCGAGTGGGTTGAACGTGATCGCCGGCATCTGGCTGATCATCTCGCCGTTCGTGCTCGCCTACGGCGGCAGCGATGCCTACTGGAACCCGATCGTGTTCGGCGCGATCATCGCCGTCGTCGCGCTCGCACGGCTCGGCGGCGCCTACCGGGCGACGTGGCTCGCGTGGCTCAACATGGCGATCGGCGTCTGGCTGTTCATCTCCGGCTTCTGGCTCGCCTCGACGCCACGCGCGTCCTGGAACGAATGGATCCTCGGCGTGATCGTCTTCGCGCTCGGCGCGTGGAGCGCGGCGGCGGGGGAGGACGCCCGCGCAACAGAGCTCAGGTAGTTCCGGCGGTTCCCCTAACTGGGCGGGAGGGGCGGCGTTCGCACCGCCTCTCCTTCCCAGTAATCGACTGCGTCGCCGGCACGGAAGAGCTTGCCGGGCGGTGAGGCAAGCACCTTGTCCGAATCGGGATAGACGCTGACGTGCGGCTCGACCCGGTTCGACCAGATCGCGACCCGCGCCTTCTCGGCGCCGCGGTTCGTCACCTTGTGCGCCCCCTCCGCCGTCGCGGGGAAGAACGCCGTGTCCCACACGCGCAGCTCCCGCTCGCCCTCCGGCGTGCGCAGCGTGGGAGTGCCGGCGAGCACGATCAGCCATTCCTCCTCGCCGGTCTCGTAGTGGTAGGGGCAGATGCTCTGCCCCGGCGGCAGCTCGTACACCGAGAGCCCGAGCTTCTCGCCACCCACGAGCGGCCTGACCCGTGCGTAGGAGGTGTTGTAGCCGTCCGGATCGTCGGCGTCCTTCTGCACCTCGATCTCGAACAGGTTCACGGTCACGGCTCGCGCTCCCAGTACCCGAGATCCTCGTCGAGCGGGACGATGCGCCTGAAGCCCGGCCCGACGATCAGCGCCGTGTTGCTGTCGGGCCGAACCGCGACGTACCCGTCGCCCGCCCACG
>JAICTB010000121.1 GCA_025936595.1 Thermoleophilia bacterium
AACGCGCTGCATTTCGCGGGCGATCTCGCCGGTTCCATCGCCGTCCTCCTGGGCCTCGTCTTCGCACACTACGGGCACCCGGCGGGTGACCCGATCGCGGCGCTCTTCGTCGGCGTGCTCGTTCTCGTCGCGGCCGCCCGGCTGATCAAGGTGAACGTCGACGTGCTCATGGACCGGGCACCCGCCGAGGCCGAGGCGGCGGCGATCGCTGCGATCGGCGCGATGTCGCCGAGGGTCGAGCTGCGCCGCCTGCGCATGCGACAGGCGGGCGGGAGACAGTTCGCCGACGTGGTGATCGGCGTGCCGCCGAGCGCCGCCGTCGGGCAGGGCCACGCCGCGGCGGACGCCGTCGAGGCGGCGGTCGAGGACGCCCTGCCGAACGCCGACATCGTCGTGCACGTTGAGCCGATCGAGGACGCCGACGTGCGGGAGCGCGCCCATGCAGCCGCGCTCGGCGTTCGCGGCGTGCGCGAGGTGCACAATCTCGCCCTCGTCGACGTCGCCGGCCACAAGGAGCTGTCCCTGCATGTGAAGCTGCCGGGCGACCTCTCGCTCGACGAGGCGCACGACGTGGCCGAGCAGCTCGAGACGGCGATCTGCGCCGCGGTCCCGGAGATCGCCGGGGTGCAGACGCATCTCGAGCCGCTGACGGAGACGCGGGCAGCGCGCGAAGTGGATTCCGACGCTGCGATCGTCTCGCGTGTCGTCCGCGAGGCAACCGGCGCCGATCCGCGGGAGCTGCGCTTCCTGCGCACCGAGGCGGGGCTCGTCGCGTTCCTGACGCTCGGCCTCGACGGGACGACCCGACTCGATGAGGCGCATGCGCGTGCGAGCGAGATCGAGGAGCGCATCCGTCATGCGCGGCCGGACATCGCTGACGTGATAGTTCATACCGAGCCGTGAAGCTGTGCATGTTCAGGCCCAGGGAGCTCGCGCTCGAGCGCGGCTGGCCGGGCCGCGTCGAGGGCGACAGGGTGATCCAGCTCGCGGCGCAGACGCTGCAGGCGTTCTTCACCGGCGGCGGTTCCGCGCGCGAGCACGCGGAGTACGCGCTTGCCGATGTCGATCTGCTGCCGCCGGTGCTGCAGCCGCCTGCGGTGCGGGACTTCATGGCATTCGAGGAGCACGTCGCGAACGCGCGGGCGCAGCGTGGGTCCACGGTCCCGCAGGAGTGGTACGAGATCCCGGTGTTCTACTTCTCCAACCCGGCGGCCATCTACGGGCCGGAGGCGGAGATCGCGACTCCGGTGGAGACGCAGGAGCTCGACTACGAGCTCGAGTGCGCGGCCGTGATCGGCGCCGGCGGCAGGATCGGCGGCTTCACGGTGATGAACGACTGGTCCGCGCGCGACGTGCAGCGCGCCGAGATGCGCGTGGGGCTCGGGCCCGCGAAGGGGAAGGACTTCGCGACGTCCTTCGGGCCGGTGCTCGTGACGACTGATGAGTTCGACGGCAGCGGCGGTGCGATGATCGCGCGTGTGAACGGGGAAGAGCGATCGCGCGGCGACCTCGCGTCGATGTACCACGGCTGGGATGCGCTGCTCGCGCAGGCGGCGCGCAATACAGTGTTGCGCCCGGGCGACATCATCGGCTCGGGGACCGTGGGGGGCGGCTGCATCCTCGAGCACGGCGACGGACGCTGGTTACAGCGCGGCGACGTCGTCGAGCTGGAGATCGAAGGCATCGGGATCCTGCGGAACACGGTCGCGTGATCGGCCCCGACGATGTCCGCGCGGCCGCGCGCGTGCTCGACGGTGTCGCGCACCGCACGCCGGTCGTCCGCTCGCGCACGCTCGGCGAGCACGTCGTCGTCAAGCCGGAGAACCTGCAGCGTGCCGGTGCCTTCAAGTTCCGAGGCGCGTACAACAAGATCGCGTCATTGCCAGGCGGCACCGACGTGCTCGCGTTCTCGTCCGGCAACCACGCGCAGGCGACGGCGCTCGCGGCCAGTCTGCTCGGTGCGAAGGCGACGATCCTGATGCCCACCGATGCGCCGCATTCGAAGCTCGAGGCGACGAGGGGCTACGGCGCGGAGATCATCACCTACGATCGCTACACGGAGGACCGCGACGCGATCGCGGAAGCGCTTGCCGCCGAGCGCGGCCTCGAGCTCGTGCGGCCCTACGACGACTCGATGATCATGGCGGGAGCGGGGACGGCCGCGCTGGAGCTCGTCGAGGACGCGGGCGTCGTCGACACCCTTGTCGTGCCCGTCGGCGGGGGCGGGTTGATCGGCGGCTCCGCGACGATCGCGAAGGACCTCGGCGTGCGGTCGGTCGTCGGGGTCGAGCCGCAGGCGGGCGACGACTGGAAGCGGTCGCTCGCCGCCGGCCGCATCGTCTCGATCGACGTGCCGCGCACGATCGCGGATGGGTTGCAGACGCATGCGCCCGGGGCGCTCACATGGGAGGTCGGCTCGCGGCTCGTCGACGAGATCGTGACGGTCACAGATGCCCAGATCGTCGAGGCGATGCGCTTCGCGTTCGAACGGCTGAAGCTCGTGATCGAGCCGAGCGGTGCCGTCGGCATCGCGGCTGTCCTGGCCGGGATCGTCGAGGCGACGTCGATCGGGATCGTCGTGTCCGGCGGCAACGTCGGCGCCGACCGCTTCGCCGAGCTCGTGAGCTGAGCCTCGGCTGGTCAGGCCTCTCACCGAGCCGATCGGACGTTCTCGGCGACCCGTGCGCGTTCGTAGCTCAGGCGGAAGAGCTCGATCACCTCGGCGGCGTCCGCCTCGTCTCGAATCCGGCGCGAGACCCAGCCTGTCTCCGGGAGGACGTGATGCGGCTGCGCCCGGCCGGTCTCGACGAGCATGTCGCGGACGCCGCGCTCGAATCGCAGGTCGGCCCAGCGCGCGCCGTGCAGGTGGCCGAGCGCGCGGCGGCCGAGTCGGAACTCGGTGCCGCCGAAGCGGTGGACGTGCGTCGTGACGCCCTCCCAGGACCCGACCTCCCGTTCGATCATCGCGCCGATATCCTCCATCCATGCCGTTCTATCAGCGCCTGGGCCAGCTCCCGCGGAAGCGGCACATCGTGGCGCGCGACAACGGCACGCTCCTGACCGAAGAAGTGATGGGCTTCGAAGGCTTCTCCGGCCTCGAATCGATCCTCTACCACCTCCAGTCGCCGTGCCGCGTGATCGACTGCGGCGCCTTCGAGCCGATCGTGCGCGAGGAGTGGGTGCCGGAGGCGCACGCTCACCGGCACATCCGCACCTGGGACGTGGCGCCCGCCGGCGACGCGATCAGCGGCCGCAAGCTGCTCATGTGGAACAGCGACGTCGAGATCTCGCTCGCGCGCCCGACGGAAGAGATGGACTACTTCTTCCGAAACGGCGAGGGCGACGAGGTGATCTTCGTCCACGAAGGCTCGGGCACGCTGGAGACGATCTTCGGCGACCTCCCGTACAAGCCGGGCGACTACGTCGTCGTCCCGCGCGGGACAACCTACCGCTTCGCGCCCCAGGGAGAGCAGCGCTACCTGGTCTTCGAGACGCCGGGGCTGATCACGATCCCGAAGCGCTACCGCAACGAGCACGGGCAGCTGATGGAGCACGCGCCGTACTATCACCGCGACATCCATCCGCCCACCGAGCTCGCGACGCACCGCGACCAGGGCGAGCATCTGCTCAAGGTGCGTGTACGCGACGGCTATCAGAGCTACGTGATCGACTACCACCCGTTCGACGTCGTCGGCTGGGACGGCTACGTCTATCCGTGGACGTTCTCGATCCACGACTTCGAGCCGATCACCGGGCGCATCCACATGCCGCCGCCGTCGCACCAGACGTTCGAGGGCCCGAACTTCGTCATCTGCTCGTTCTGCCCGCGCAAGCTCGACTTCGATCCCGAGGCGGTGCCGATCCCGTACCACCACTCGAACCTGCAGAGCGAGGAGATGATCTATTACGTCGACGGCAACTTCTCGTCGCGCAAGGGGATCGACGTGGGGTCGATCACGCTGCATCCGTCGGGTCTGCCGCACGGGCCGCAGCCGGGGCTCGCCGAGAAGTCGCTCGGGATGACGGAGACGCACGAGTACGCCGTGATGTGCGACACGTTCAACCCGCTCCGCCTGACCACCCTCGCCGCCGATCTCGACGACGGCAAGTACATGTTCTCCTGGGCCGAGACCGCCTCCTCGGACGACCAGGCCGGCGTCACCTCACACGTCTGAGCGTGAAGCTCGTCCTCGACTGGGACGGCACCTGCACGGTGCGCGACTCCCTCGTGGCTGTGGTCCACGACCTCGGCGACCCGTCGATCTACGACGCGAGCCTGCAGGAGACGTTCGCGACCTACGGCGAGGCGCTCGCGGCAGAGGTGCATACGCTGCGCTGCACGAGCGAGGAGGCTGCGGCCTGGGCGGTCGAGCACGTCGAGCTGCGCGCCGGATTCCACGAGCTCGTCGAGCGGTTCGACACTGTCATCGCCTCCAGCGGGCTGCAGCAGCTGATCCTGCCCGTGCTCGCGCGCGAAGGAGTGCAGGTCGAGGTGCGATCGAACGACGCGATCCCGTCGCCCGACGGCTGGCAGGTGGTCTTCCGCGACGAGGGAGTCTGCTCGACGTGCAGCGACAAGTGCAAGCGGCGCTCTCTGCCCGAGGGCGACCCGCTCGTCTTCGTCGGCGACGGCTGGTCCGACCGTTGCGCGTCCCTCGCCGCCGACCGCGTCTTCGCGCGCACCGGGCTCGCCGCCTACCTCGACGAGGAAGGCACCCCGTACGAGCCGTACGAGACGTTCTTCGATGTCGCTGCTGCGCTTACCTGAGCCGTACGACTTCGAGCTCTCGACCGGCCGCTTCCGCGCGTTCGGCACCGACCTCGCGAACCGGGTCGTCGACTCGACGCTCTACCGCGCCGTGGGCGGACGCGAGGTGCGGATCCTCGCGCGGCCCGGCGGCGTGGACGTGGAGCCGCTCGACGACGAGAGTCGTCCCGTGATCGGGAAGCTGCTCGGCGAGCCGTTCGAGCTCGAGCCGTTCACCGCATGGGCCGGGAACGATCCTGTGCTCGCGCCGATCGTCGAACGGCTGCGCGGGTTCCGGCCACCGCTCCAGCCCGATCCGTTCGAGGCGTTGATCACCTCCATCACCGCGCAGCAGGTGTCGCTCTTTGCCGCGGTCGCGATCAGGAACAAGTTGATCGAGCGCTTCGGCACGCGGATCGGCGAGGCGTGGGCGTTCCCGACGCGCGAGCGCATCGCGGCGGCGACGGAAGACGAGCTCTTCCAGGTCGGCTTCACCCGCCGCAAGGCGGAGTACGCGGTCGCCCTCGCGCGAAGCGATCTCGACCTCGGCGGGCTCGCGGCACTCGAGGACGGCGAGGTGCGCGCGCGGATCACCGCACTGCGCGGCCTCGGTCCGTGGACCGCCGAATGGTTCCTCGCGCGACACCTTGCGCGCCCGCGCGCATGGCCGGCCGGCGACCTTGCGCTGCGCAAGGCGGCCGACAGTCTCTACGGTGTCGAGGTGACCGAGCTCGGCGCACGACTCGACCCGTTTCAGAACCTCTCCGCGCACTACCTGCTGACCGGATGGCTGACGCGAACCTGACGATCCGCCGCGCCACGGAGGCCGACGAGCCGGTGTTGCGCGACCTCTGGGAGGAGTTCGGCCGCGAGGTGCCGTGGGAGCTCGAGGAGCCGGAGACGTGGAGTGCGCGCTGGCCCCGCATCTGCAAGGACATGAGCGACGGGGGCGTCTTCGTCGCCGAGGACGAGGAGGGTCCGGTCGGTGTTGCGCGGATCGAGCCACCCGTGCATGGTCGGGCGCATGTGAACCTCGTGCACGTCCGCGAGCGCGGCCGGCGGCGCGGAATCGCCAAGGCGCTAATTCGCGAGTGCGTTCGCGACGCGAAGGCGCGCGGCGCACGCTTCGTCAGCCTGGGTGTTCTCACCTCGAACGAACGGGCGATCGCCGTCTGGCGGCGGCTCGGGTTCAAGGAGGAGCACCTGCTGATGGCGAGCCCGGTCGATGCGCTCGCCGAGCGCCTCGATCAGCGACCGGAAGGCCGGCACCGAGCGACGACGCACGTGCAGAGTGACGACGAGGTCTCGGTAGGGCGCGCAATCGCGCAGTTCCTGCCACGGCTCGAGTCGCCGGACGTACGGAGCGGCGGCAGCTGGACCCGCGTGGCTGATCCGGTGTTCGACCGCGACCGCGACGCGCACGCACGGTTTGCGCAGGAGCTTTCGGATCGGCTCGGCGCTGTCACCGTCGCCCTCGCGCAGGAGGGCGAGGTCGTGCGCTTCCGTCTCTATGAACGCGGGCGGATGGTCGACGAGTACCTCTCCGTTCCCACGTGGTATGGCGAATTGCCGAAGGGCGACGAGCTCGCCCTCGAGGCGAATCCGACGCTCGTCGCGCGGCTCACGGGTGCGGAGCGCGACGCCGTGCGTCGCGTCGCGCGCACGGCGCTCGCTCCCGCCGACCTTCCCCCCGCTGCCGAGCTGTACGACCAGATCGCGGCCCTGATGGGACTCGAGCCGTGAAGTTGGTCGACGCTGCGCGCTGTCCGTACTGCGCACGCGTGCGGATCGCGCTCGCCGAGAAGGAGCTCGAATACGAGTGCGTCGAGGTCGATCTCAACGACCGTCCGGCGTGGGTGGTCGAGCTCAACCCGCCGCGGGGGGCCGTGCCGGTGCTCGACGACGGGTTCACGCTGCCCGAGTCGGAGGTGATCATGGAGTACCTCGAGGAGCGCTACCCGGAGCGGCCGCTGCTGCCGGAGGACCGTGCCGCCCGCGCGCACGCTCGGCTTCTCGTGCAC
>JAICTB010000101.1 GCA_025936595.1 Thermoleophilia bacterium
CCGTGCACGACGGGAATGCCGCGCCACACCGAGGCGTCGTTGACGAGGTAGCGGGTGGGGAAGTTGTCGGCGCCGTCGAGGATCAGGTCCCAGCCGTCGTCGAGGATGCGGTCGATGTTCTCCGACGTGAGCCGCTCGCGGTAGGTGACGACGTCGACGTCGGGGTTGAGCGCCTGGATCGCGCGCTTGGCCGAGTCCACCTTCGGCGAGCCGAGGGTGTCGAGCGAGTGTGCGATCTGGCGCTGCAGGTTCGTCTCGTCGACGATGTCCGCGTCGACGATGCCCAGCGTGCCGATGCCGGCAGCCGCGAGGTAGAGCGCCGCGGGCGAGCCGAGCCCGCCGGCGCCGATCAAGAGGATCCGTGCGTCCAGCAGCTTCAGCTGGCCCTCCTCGCCGATCTCCGGGATCAGCAGGTGGCGCGAGTAGCGCGTGCGCTTCTCGGGCGAGAGCGTGCGCGGCATGACGATCTCGAGCCCGTTGCGCTTCCAGTCGGTGAAGCCGCCGGCGAGCGAATGGACGTCGGTGTAGCCGAGCTGCTCCAGCGTCTTCGCCGCGAATGCGGAGCGGGCCGCGGACGCGCAGTAGAGGATCACCGGCTGTGACTTGTCGGGCGCGACCGCCTCGACGCGGCTCTCGAGGTAGCCGCGGGGGATGTGCACCGCACCCGGGAGATGGCCCTCCTGCCACTCGTCGGCCTCGCGCACGTCGATCCAGACGGCGCCGGAGCGCTCCTGGGCCGCCCGCGCGTCGACCTCCGAGATCTCGGACTTCGTCTGCTGGAGAAGCTCGCGGTAGGTCGTCATGACAGTGGAAACGGTAGCTGGCAACGGTCTATTTCCGGGTAGCGTGGCCGCCGGTGTCTCCCCTGAACCGGATGCGGCTGATCGTGGCGCTTCTCGTGGCCGCAGCCGCCGGGATCGTCGCCGGGATCGTCTACGCGACACGCCAGGACCCGCCCCAGCCGACGGCCCAGTGCAAGCAGCGACCCAAGGCCCTGATCGTCCCGGGCGTGCCGTCGCCCCATATCGGCGCCGTGCGAAAGCTACTAGCGCAACCGCCAAAGGCGGCTGCGCATGCCCTCGAGCCGCTCGCCCTCCGAAACCCGAAGGATCCGGTCGTGCAGTTCAACTTCGGCACCGTGCTCTTCTGCGCCGGCTACATCGCGGACGCCGAGCAGGCCTTCCGCGCGGCGAAGTCAGGCGGCTACGACACGTTCTACGAGATCCAGGCCGATGCCGTGCTCCACCCGCAGTTCTTCAACCAGGGCCACCCGATCTTCGAGCCGCAGGGCAAGGATCCGCTGCTCCTCCAGGGAGTGCTGCTCCAGCGCCGCGGGAAGCAGCACTCGGCGGAGAAGCTCTACTCCCGCGCCGCCCGCCTGCACCCGGACGAGGACGAGGCACAGGTCGCGGCGGCGGTCGGCCGCTTCGACGAGGACAACCTCTCGGCGTCGTTCTCGCGGCTCGGGCCGCTCGTGAAGCGGTTCCCGAAGAGCCAGTCGGTTCGATTCCACCTCGGGCTCCTGCTCGCCTGGACGGGGCAGCGCGCACAGGCGGCCACGGAGTTCCGCCTCGCACGCTCGCTCGGGCCGAGGACCAGCCTCGGGAGGCAGGCGAACACCTTCCTCCGGGGACTAGTTGCAAGTGGGACTAACAGCACGCAAAGATGAGCCGAGCGGCCTATGGCGTCCGTCCGGTTCTCTTGCGAGAGTTCCGCATCCGGTCAGGTGATGGTCGGCCAGCGAGGGGGAGTCGTGAGCAAGGGAGCGATCGACCAGCAGGGAACGGACGTCGTCGACGAGACGGTGGTCGAGGCCGACGAGGAGGAGGAGGTCACGCCGCTCGATGCCGTCGCCGATGCGGGCGACTTCTATGCGGCGCCTGTCGAGGAGGTCGAGGAGCCGGCGGACCTCGAGTTCTCCGCCGACTCGCTGCAACTCTTCCTGAAGGACGTGGGCAAGGTCGACCTCCTGACTGCCGCGCAGGAAGTGGAGCTCGCGAAGCGCATCGAGCGCGGCGATCATCGCGCGAAGCAGGAGATGGTCGAGGCCAACCTGCGGCTCGTCGTCTCGATCGCGAAGCGCTACCGCAACCAGGGGCTGCCGTTCCTCGACCTGATCCAGGAGGGGACGATCGGGCTCGTGCGCGCCGCGGAGAAGTTCGACTGGCGCAAGGGCTACAAGTTCTCGACGTACGCGACGTGGTGGATCCGCCAGGCGGTTGCGCGGGCGCTCGCCGACAAGGCGCGGACGATCCGCATGCCCGTGCACGTGGTCGAGAAGCTGAACAAGATCATGCGCACGGAGCGGAAGCTGCGCGCCGAGCGCGGCCGCGAGCCGACGAACGAGGAGATCGCGCTCGACCTCGACATGACGGTCGAGGAGGTCGAGTCGATCCGGCGCACGTCGCAGACTCCGGTGTCGCTCGAGAAGCCGGTCGGCGACGAGGAGGAGTCCGAGTTCGGGCAGTTTCTCGAGGACGAGCACACACCGCTGCCCGAGGAAGCCGCCGACACCGCGTTCCGCGCGGAGGCCCTGTCGAAGTGCCTCTCGTCGCTGAGCTATCGCGAGCGCCGTGTGCTCGAGCTGCGCTACGGCCTGAACGGCGAGCAGCCGTGCACGCTCGACGAGGTCGGCCGCGCGTTCCAGGTGACGCGCGAGCGGATCCGCCAGATCGAGAACCAGGGCCTGAAGAAGCTGCGCGCGCTCGCCGACTCGCAGAAGCTCAGAGACGTCGCCTAGATGACGTCGGGAGGGGAGCTTCGGTTCCCCTCGTACAGCCGGCCCGCCGCGCAAGTGTCCGAACCGGCCGTGTACTTCGTGTCGCGTGCGCACGACGGCGGCTGCCACCGGACTTGTCTCGACCAGGCATGTCCTTCCTGTCGCGTCGTGCAGGCTGAGCTGTTAGACACCGCGCGTGGGTGAGAACCCGCCGGTGACCGCCTTCGAGCACGTTCGCCGCTGACCGCGCGCAGGCAGCTGAAGGAGCGGTAGTCTCGGCGCGTGCCCGAAGCCTGGTTCGACGAGCTCGCCGAGCTCATCCGCATCCCCTCGGTGTCCGCCGACCCGGCCCACGCCGACGATGTCAAGCGCGCGGCGGCGTGGGTGTGCTCGTTCATCCGCGACGCCGGCGGAGAATGCGAGGTCGTCGACTGGCACGGTCAGCCGCTCGCGATCGGCGAGCTGCGCGCGTCAGCAGGAGGGAACGCTCCCACTGTCCTCTGCTACGGGCACTTCGACGTGCAGCCGCCCGACCCGCTCGACCTGTGGGACTCGGAGCCGTTCGAGCCGGAGATCCGCGGGGATTACCTCTACGGGCGCGGCACGGTCGACGACAAGGGCCAGCTCTTCATGCTGCTTTGCGCGGCGCGCGAGCTCGCGCAGAAGGGCGAGCTGCCGGTGAACGTCCGATTCTGCTGCGACGGCGAAGAGGAGACCGGCGGGCACTCGATCGTCGAGTTCCTGGAGCAGGACGATCGCGGCGCGGACGCCGCAATCATCTTCGACAGCGGCATGATCCGCCGCGACCTGCCGGCGTTCAACGTCGCGACGCGCGGGCTCGCGTACTTCCACCTCACGCTGCGCACCGGCGAGCGCGACCTGCACTCGGGCATGTACGGCGGCGCCGCGTTGAACGCTGCGCATGCGCTCGTCAGGACGCTCGATGGATTGATCGCGCACGACGGCACGCTCGCAGACGAGTTGCGCGCCGGGATCGCCGCGCCGACGGACGAGGAGCTCGCAGGCTGGCGGGAGCTGCCGGCCGGCGCCGACGAGCTCGCCGACCAGGGCGCCCGCGCGAAGGACGGCCGTGCTGCCGACGACTTCTACCTGCGCACGTTCGCGGAGCCCGCGGTCGACGTGAACGGGATCGCCACCGGATCGCCGAACCTGCAGAAGACAGTGCTCCCGGTGGAGGCGACCGCGAACCTCTCGATCCGCCTCGCCCCCGGGCAGCAGGTGGACGAGATCGCACGGATCGTGGAGCGTCTGTTGCGCGAGGCGGCGCCGCCTGAGGCAGAGCTCGACGTCGAGCTCTGGTCGTCGTCGCCGCCGGGGCTCGTGCCGCCGGATGCGAAGGCGATCCAGCTGGGTCTCGGCGCCTTCGAGAAGGCGCTCGGCACCCGGCCGGCGCTGACGCGTTCCGGCGGCACGCTGCCGATCGTGCCCGCGCTCACCGACAAGGGCATCCCGACGGTGATCACCGGCTTCGGCCTGCCGGACTCCCAGATCCATTCGCCGAACGAGCGGCTCGTGGCGGCGTACGTCCCGCTCGGGATCGCCGCCGCCCGCGAGCTCTTCCTCGCCTTCGCAGCCCTTTAGATTTAGTCGTTCTGCGTCATCGGGTCGCCCGGCTCGTGGTCGCCGACGTGGTTCGCCGCGACCGCCTCGACCTGCGCGAGCGTCGCAGCGCGCGGCGCGCGCACGCGGATGGTGATGCGGTCGCCGGCCTTCAGCTGGGAAGCGTCGATCACGGTCGGGACACGGCCTTGCCAGAGCAGGAAGATCGTGCCGTCGTCGTAGGAGAACGATTGGTCGAGCGGCTGGCCGAGCATCGAGCGCAGGCCGCGCCAGTTGCCGCCGGTGACGTGCAAGGCGACGTGCCCGCCCGTCTGCGCGCCGGTGACCGTGCCGACGTACAGGAAGAGCGCCCGCCCGGGCATGCCCGGTTTCGCCCCGCGATCGGCGACCGTGCGGACGGCGGTGTTCTCGATGTCGGTGAGCTTGGAGCCGGCCTGCGCGCGCACATTCAGTTGCACCCAGTCGCCCTGTCTCAGGTCGCCGACGCCCGCGACGTGCGGCGTGCCGTGCGACCAGACGAGGATCTCGGTCTTGCTGCCGAGGGCAAAGGACTGATCCTGGCTCTGGCCGATCAACGCCTTGAGCGCGGCGTGGTTGCCTCCCTCGATCTGCACCTGCACGGACGTGGAGCTCGCGTTCATCAGCTCTCCGCGGAACTGGTAGAGACGTCCCTTGCCGCCGCCCGACGCGGCGGCCGCGACGACGGCGCACGTGAGACCTGCGAGTGCGAGCGTGGTGAGCAGGCGATGCTTCATGGTCGATCCCTCCTATGTGGACGATCGAAGAATCGCCGCGGAACGGAAAGGGCCGATTGCGCCCGCGTAAGGCGCAAGCAAAATCACCAGGGCGGCGGGTTGTGCACCCAGCGGCCGCCGACCATCGTGGCGACGACCTCTGCATCGAGGTCCTCCCACGGGTCGCGGTCGAGCACGACGAGGTCCGCGTCATGCCCGGGGATGAGCGTTCCGCGCTTGCGCTCCTCGCGCGCGAGCCACGCCGGCGTGACGCAGGTCGCGTGAAACGCCTGGTCGACCGTCAGCGCCTGCTCGGGATGCCACGGCGGCCGTTCGTCGATCGTGCGGCGGACGCCGGCGCGAATGCCGGCGAGCGGGTCGAGCTCCTCGATCGGCGCGTCGCTTCCGTTCATCACGCGCGCACCCGACTCGAGCAGCGAACGGAACGCGTAGGCGCCGTCGGTCTTGCCGGCCCAGAACTCGTCGGCGAGGTCGCGGTCGGATGGTGCGTGCGAGAACTGCACGGAGCACGCGACGCCGAGCTCGGCGAAGCGAGGCAGGTCGTCCGGCGAGAGCAGCTGGCAGTGCTCGATGCGCTGCCGCAGCCCGCGCGGCTGCCATACGTCGCGCGTCTGCTCGAACGCGTCCAGCGCCTCGCGATTCGCGCGGTCCCCGATCGCGTGGACGCCGACGGGGTAGCCGGCCTCGGCACCGCGCCGCACGATCTCGGCGAGCTCCTCGCCGCTCGTGATCTGCACGCCGCTGCCGTCGAGCATCCACGCGGTCTGGGAGCCGAGCGTCCCGTCCATGAACACCTTCAGATAGCCGAGGCGCAGGTACGGGCTGCCGAGCCCCGAGCGCAGGCCGACCTGCTTCGCGGCCTCGAGCGAGTCGTGCGGGATCGACTGCCATACCCGCACCGTGAGCCGCCCCTGCTCCTCGAGCTGCTGCCAGAGCCGGAGCGCGCCGAGCCAGCCATCCTTGTCGTGCACCGCGGTGACGCCGCGGGCGTTCGCGAGCTTGACCCCGGCGCGCATCGCCTCGAGGTAGTCCTCGTCGGCGACGATCATGTGGCGCTCCTTGAAGCGCCACGCCGCCTCCTCGCGCAGGACGCCGGTCGGCTCGCCGCCGGCGTCGCGTTCGACGATGCCGCCGTGCACCTCGAGGTCGCCGCCGGCGAGTGCAAGCGCGGCCGAGTTGAGCCACCGCGAGTGGTAGTCCTTCGCGATCAGCGCGGCGGGCGCATCGCCGGTGATCGCATCGAGATCCTGCCGGGTCGGCTCGCGCTGCGGCTGCCAGTCGCCGCTGCGCCAGCCGTAGCCGCGGAGCCAGCGGCCCGGGGGCACGGTCACGCCCCGCAGGCGCGCGAGCGCCTCGTCGAGGCTCGCGCAGCCGTCCAGGTCGACCTCGTTCTGGGCGAGCGCCCACGTCGGGAAGTGCACGTGCGAATCGGAGAAGCCGGGCAGGACGACGCGGCCGCCGAGGTCCACCACCTCGGGCGAGGCGAGCGCCGTCTCGTGCACGCCGACGCCGCCCGCGATGCGGTCACCGGCGATCGCGAGCGCGCGCTGCGTCGGCACCTGCGGGGCGAGCGTGCGGATGAGGCCGTTCTCGAGGATCACGGTCGCAGGGAATCTACGCAGGTTCGAGGGTAATCGCGCGTCTACACTTCACCCGCGAATGAGCGCCCTCGACCCGCTGACCGACGAGCAGCGCGAGATCCGCGAGCTCGTGCGCACGATCGCGCGCGAGAAGATCGCGCCGAGAGCCGCAGAGATCGACAAGAGCGCCGAGTTTCCGTGGGACGTCGTCGAGGCATTTCGGGAGAACGACCTCTTCGGGATCCTCTACGACGAGGCGTACGGCGGCATCGGCGAGAGCTCGCTGATGACACTCGTGGCGATCGAAGAGCTCTCGAAGGTGTGCGCGACGAGCGGGCTGATCGTCGCGGTGCAGGAGCTCGGCTCGCTCGGCATCAAGCTCGCGGGTACCGGCGAGCAGAAGCAGCGCCTCCTGCCGCGGCTCGCGAGCGGCGAGTGGCTCGCCGCGTATGCGCTGACGGAGCCCGGCTCCGGTTCGGACAGCGCGGCCATGCGCACGACCGCGCGGCGCGACGGCGACGCGTACGTCCTGAACGGCGGCAAGCGCTTCATCACGAGCGCCGGCGTGGCGTCCGTCTACGTCGCGTTTGCCAAGACCGATCCGGACGCAGGCCACGGCGGCATCTCCGCGTTCGTCGTCGAGGCGGACACCGCCGGCTTCGAGGTCGGGCGCATCGAGGCGAAGATGGGCATCAAGGGCTCGACGACGGGCGAGATCTTCTTCAACGACTGCCGTGTCCCCGCCGGGAACCTGCTCGGGCCGGAGGGAGAGGGCTTCAAGCTCGCGATGCGCATCCTCGACCGTTCGCGGCCGGGGATCGGCGCGCAGGGCCTCGGGCTCGCGCAGGGCGCAACCGACTATGCGCTCGAGTACGCGCGCTCGCGCGAGACGATGGGCAAGCCGATCGCAGAGCACCAGCTGATCGCGGGAATGCTCGCGGACATGGAGACGAAGTGCGAAGCGGCGCGCGGGCTGCTCTACAAGGTGGGGCAGATGATCGACGAGGGCGACACGGGAGCGGAGCTGACGAAGCTCTCGGCGATGGCGAAGCTCTACTGCACCGACGTCGCCATGGAGGTCACGACCGATGCGGTGCAGGTGCTCGGCGGCTACGGCTACATCCAGGAGTACCCGGTCGAGCGGATGATGCGTGACGCGAAGATCACGCAGATCTACGAGGGCACGAACCAGATCCAGCGGCTCGTGATCGCACGCGAGATGCTGAAGGAGAACAGGGCGTTCCTTCTTGCCGGCGTCGGCTGACCGCCGCGAGCTGAGCTTCGACCTCGTCGCGGACGAGTACGAGCGGACGCGCCCGTC
>JAICTB010000143.1 GCA_025936595.1 Thermoleophilia bacterium
GCGCGGAACCAGTTCGAGTGCGGCTGCATCCCGAGCACCACCCAGCCGGCGACGATCAGCACCGGCAGGAATCCGAACAGGAACATCCCCGGCGGGTGACCGGTGCGGCCGCGGAGCTGCGACAGTGCGAACACCACCCCGGCGCCCGCGACGATCCCGTACGCGGCCCAGTAGCCGCCCGTGCTGCCGCGGCCGATCTGCGCCGCGACCCACAGCAGGACACCCGCGACTGCCGCTCCGAGGAGCGTCGCGCCTGCTCTGCTCCATCCATTCACCATGGGTTCCCTCCTTTTGAGGTAAACGCCCGGGAACGGATTAGAGTTGCGCAGGATGGCGCTGCTCTCCGTCCGCAACGTCACCCGCCGCTTCGGAGGGATCGTCGCCATCGACGCCGTCTCCCTCGACGTCGCGAAGGGCCAGATCGTCGGCCTGATCGGCCCGAACGGCGCCGGCAAGACCACCCTCTTCAACGTGATCACCCGGCTCTACAGGCCGGATTCCGGCGAGCTGGAGTTTGACGGCAAGAGCCTCCTGCGCACGCCGCCGCACCGGATCGTCCGACGCGGCATCGCGCGCACCTTCCAGAACGTCGAACTCTTCCGGACGATGACCGTGCTCGACAACGTGCTCGTCGGCACCCACACGCGCACGAGGCCGTTCCGCTCCGGGGCGGCGCGGGAGCGTGCGCTGGAGGCGCTCGACTACGTCGGCATCGGAGCCGTTGCGAACCGTCCGGCGTCGGGGCTCCCGTTCGGGACGCTCAAGCGCGTCGAGCTCGCGCGGGCCCTCGTCGCCGAGCCACGGCTCCTGCTGCTCGACGAGCCCGCCGGCGGGTTGAACCACGAGGAGGTCTCGGAGCTCGGCGCTTTCATCCGCCGGTTGCGCGACGACTTCGACCTCACCGTGCTCCTCGTCGAGCACCATATGGGGCTCGTGATGAGCACGGCGGAGCACATCCACGTTCTCGACTTCGGCCGCAAGATCGCAGAGGGAACGCCGGACGAGGTTCAGCGCAACCCGGCGGTGATCGAGGCGTATCTCGGAGCAGAGTCGAACGAAGCCGCGTGACCCGTTCCCTCGAGTGGAGCGGTTGTGTCAACGTGCGCGATCTCGGCGGCGTGCCGACGTCGGGCGGCGGAGAGACGCGCTTCCGCGCGTACGTGCGCGCCGACAACATCCGCCGGCTGACCGACGACGGCTGGCGCGCGCTCGCGGATCACGGCGTCGTCCGCATCGTCGATCTGCGCTGGCCCGAGGAGCTCGAGCAGGACGCGCCGCGCGACGTCGACATCGACGTCGTGCACGTGTCGCTGCTCGGCGAGCTCGACTTCGACTACAAGGACGACATCGAGGACTACATGGCGGCGGGCGACCCCGCGGGCTACTGGTCGTCGTCCTACAGCGGCATCCTCGAGGAATACCGCGCGAACTTCGGACGCGCGCTCGCGGCGATCGCCGATGCGCCCGACGGCACCGTCCTGTTCCACTGCGCGGGCGGGAAGGACCGCACCGGCCTGATCTCGGCGCTGCTGCTCCGCCTCGCCGGGGCGCCGATCGACGCGATCGCCGAGGACTACGCGCTGTCGGAGGCGAATCTGGCGCGCGGGCCGCGAACATGGATCGACTCGGCGCCCGACGAGGAGGTTCGCCGGCAGCGCGAGTTCATGCAGCAGACGCCGTCCGCCGCCATGGCGCGCACGCTCACGCAGCTGGAGGAGCGATACGGCAGCGTCGAGGCCTATCTCCGCGCGGCCGGGCTCGACGGCGAGCAGCTCGCACGGCTTCGGGACCGCCTGGCACGACCTGCGTAAATCGGCAGGATGCCCGCGCGCGGGGGAGAAGAAGTCCGCCTCATGCGCCGTCTCGTCGCGCTCATCTTCCTCGCCGCGCTGCTCGCGGCCGTTCCGGTGGCTCACGCCGGCGTGAACCCGCAGATCGCGGGCCTGCAGGTCGCGCTGCGTGCGCACGGCCTCTACCTCGCGCAGATCGACGGGATCGCAGGCCCGCGCACGGCCGCGGCCGTCCAGGCGTTCCAGCGCAAGCACGGCCTCCACATCGGCGTGGCGGACGCCGCCACCCGCAAGGCGCTGGGGCCGCTCGGCGCGCCGCTCTTCGGCTCGCGCGTGCTCCGGCGCGGCGACTTCGGCTGGGACGTCTCCGTGCTCCAGTTCCTGCTCACGCGTCGCGGCATCTACTCGGGCGCGCTCGACGGCTACATGGGCAAGGAGACGGCGGCCGCGCTGCGCCGCTATCAGCGGCTGATGCACCTCGACGTCGACGCGGTCGTCGGACCGCGGACGCTTTCCTCGATCGTGCATCGCGACCGTGTACCGGTGCGCGTGCACTCCGTGACGGTTGCGGCGGCGGTTCACGTCGTGCGAACGGGCGACACGTTGACGGCGATCGCAGCGGCCCACGGGACCACGATCGCCGCGCTCGCGCAGGCGAACAAGATCGATCCCGCGAAGCCGATCATCATCGGCCAGCGCCTGCGGCTACCGGTTGCGACGGCGGGGCTCGTCCCGGCGCAGAGCGCGGTGCGATCGATGCTGGACGCGTGGTCTGGGCGCCTCGGCGTCGATCCGCATCTGATCCGCGCGCTCGCGTGGATGGAGTCCGGCTTCCAGACGCGAATCGTCTCGAGCGCCGGGGCGCGCGGCGTCCTGCAGACGCTCCCGAGCACACGTGCCTATGTCGAGAACGTGCTCGCAGGCAAGCCGTTGCCGCACACCGTCGACGGCGACATCGAGGTGGGTGTGCTCTACATCAAGCATCTGCTCGAGGTGTTCCACGGCAACGAGAGCCTCGCCCTCGCCGGCTGGTACCAGGGCGAGCGCGCGGTCAACGAGCACGGCGTCTACAACGTCACGAAGCCGTTCGTCGCGAACGTGCTCGCGCTCCGCCAGCGCATGTAGCTGTGCCGGCCGTCCGCCGCGCGAGCTAGCGTCGGCCCGTGGACCGGCACGATCCGATGCGCCACCTGCACGGCCAGGAGCACCTGCGCGGCGCGTTCGGCAACGACGCGTTCGGGCGGGCCGCGGAGCGCGGCGCACGGTTCTTCGGGACGCCGAAGTACATCGTCGGCCAGTCGCTGATCGTCGTCGCATGGGTGGTCCTGAATGCGATCGGCTGGTCGCTCCGCTGGGACCCGTACCCGTTCATCCTCCTGAACCTCGCGTTCTCGACCCAGGCCGCGTACGCGGCGCCGTTGATCCTGCTCGCGCAGTCGCGCCAGGCCGTGCGCGACCAGGCACACGCCGAGGCGGGGGCGCAGCACATGGAGGAGCTCTCGCGCAAGCAGGAGCAGCTGCTCGACGAGAACACGAAGCTGACGGTGGAGATCCACCGGCTCTCGACCGAGATCCACGCGCGCGTCATCTCGCCATGACGCGGGCCTGCGCGATCCTGCTCCTGCTCGCGGTCTGCGGCGGCGCGCAGGCCGCACGCCTGCCGGGCGTCAGGACGCCGTCGCGCAACATCAGCTGCTTCTACGTCCCGATCCGGCCGACCATGCACGCGAACCTGCTCTGCACCATCAAGGAAGCCGCCTATACGGCGGCGCTGCAGAAGCGCTGCAGCTCGCCGCCGACGGGCCTCGACTGGCACGGCTTCGAGCTCGGCGACGCGAAGAAGGCCAACGTCGTCTGCGCCGGCGGGATCATGTACGACGCGCGCGACACGCCCTCCTACGTCACGCTCGCCTACGGCAGGCGGTGGCGGTACCGGTCGTTCACGTGCACCTCGCGCGTCACCGGCCTCACGTGCACGAACGGCCGCGGGCACGGGCTCTTCCTCTCGCGTGCCTCCTACAGGCTCTGGTAGAGCTCGAGCGCGAGCAGGTCGTCGACCGTCTCGCGGCGGCGGATCAGGCGCGCCTCGCCGTTCGAGACGAGTACCGCGGGCGGCCGCGGCACCGCGTTGTACGTGGAAGACATCGCGAGCGTGTACGCGCCCGTCACGGGAACGGCGAGCACGTCGCCGCGGCGCGGCGCGGGAAGCTCGACCCGCTCGATCAGGACGTCGCCCGACTCGCAGTGCTTGCCGGCGATCGCGTACGCCTCTGCCGCCGGCTCGTCGACGCGGTTCGCGAGCAGCGCCGTGTAGCGCGCGTTGTACATCGCCGGGCGTGGGTTGTCCGACATGCCCCCGTCGACCGTGACGTATGTGGTCGCGGCGCTCGCGCGCTTGACGGCGCCGACGGTGTAGAGCGTCACTCCCGCGCGCGAGACGAGCGAGCGCCCGGGCTCCAGCACGAGTGCGGTCGACGGCAGCGCCTGGAGCTGGAACGCGCGCTGCAGCTCGCCGACGAGACCACCGACGAACTCGGCGACGGTGAACGACGGCTCCTCGATCACGTGGCGCACGCCCAGGCCGCCGCCGAGGTCGATCGTGCCGGGCGTCCAGTCGAGCTCCGCGCGCAGTCGCGCCGCGAACTGCGCGACCCAGTCGACCGTCATCAGCGCCGCGCCGAAATGCATCAGCTGCGAGCCGACGTGCACGTGCAGCCCCTCGCACTCCGGCAGGCGCCGGATCGCCTCGACCGCGTCCTCCGGTGGAAGCCCGAACTTCGACCCGTGGTGCGCGGTCTTGACCGCCTCGTGGGTGTCGGCCTCGATGCCCGGAGTGACCCGGATCAGGAAGCGCGCGCCTCCGGACGCCTTCGCGCGCTCGAGCTCGTCGAGCGAGTCGAGCACGATCAGCGCGTCCGCGTCAGCCGCGCGGCGGAGCAGCTCCTCCTCCTTGTTGTTGCCGTGGATCACGAGCCGTTCGCCCGGCAGCCCGGCGCGCAGCGCGAACTCGAGCTCGCCCGCGGTCGAGACGTCTGCGCCGAGTCCCTCCTCCGCAAGCAGTCGCAGCACGGCGACCGAAGGGAACGCCTTCGTTCCGTACGCGATCAGCGCGCCCGGAGCGGCGGCGCGATAGGCCTGCGCCTGGGCGCGCAGCGTCTGCTCGTCGTAGACGACGAGCGGCGTCCCGAACCTGCGCGCGAGCTCCGACGCCGGCACGCCGCCGAGCTCGAGCTCGCCGTTCTCGACGGCGGCGGTGTCCGGGAAAAGGTGGTTGAGTAGCGCGTCCACGGGTATGCTGATGATCGTGAATCTGCTTCTTACCTGAGTCAGGGAGGTAACGCGGCCCCGCCGCGGCAGCTTCCCACGGGCCTCTCCTTCGAGAGGCTTTTCTCTTTCCAGGGGACGGACATGGACACATACGACGCACAGCTGATCGAACAGAAGTGGCAGAGGGTCTGGGAGAACGAACAGGCCTTCCATGTCGGCGACGACGTCGAGGGCCCGCGCTTCTACATGCTCGAGATGCTGCCCTACCCGTCCGGGACCCTGCACATGGGGCACGTGCTCAACTACACGCTCGGGGACGTCGTCACGCATTTCCACCGCCGCAACGGAGACGCCGTGCTGCGCCCGATGGGCTTCGACTCCTTCGGGCTCCCCGCGGAGAACGCGGCGATCAAGGAGGGCGGGCACCCGCTCGAGATCACGGAGCGCAGCATCGCCTCCATCACGTCTCAGATGCGCCGCATGGGCTGGGCGATCGACTGGCAGCGCGAGGTGTCGGCGCACGAGCCGACGTACTACCGCTGGACGCAGTGGCTGTTCCTCAAGTTCTTCGAGCACGGGCTGATCTATCGCAAGGAAGCGTCCGTCAACTGGTGCCCGAACGACCAGACCGTGCTCGCGAACGAGCACGTCGTCGAGGGGCGCTGCTGGCGCTGCGGCGCCGTCGTCGAGGCGCGGAAGATGGCGCAGTGGTTCTTCAAGATCACGGCCTACGCCGATGCGCTGCTCGCCGACCTCGCGACGATCGACTGGCCCGAGCGGACGAAGAAGATCCAGACGAGCTGGATCGGACGCTCCGAGGGCGCCGAGCTCCTCTTCCGCGTCGACGAGCTCGACATCGACATCCCGGTCTTCACGACGCGGCCCGACACGGTGTTCGGCGCGACGTTCTTCGTGGTTGCGCCGGAGTCGCCGCTCGTCGACAGGTTGAGTGAGTCGGAGGAGGTGCGGTCATATGCGCGCATCGCCGCGGCGCGTCCGACCGAGGAGCGCGAGCAGCGGGAGAAGACGGGCGTCTTCACCGGCCGCCACGC
>JAICTB010000194.1 GCA_025936595.1 Thermoleophilia bacterium
ACGCTTGCGCCACGCCGCGATGTTGCGGACGATGAAGAGGCGCTCGCCGGGCTTCACGTCGCCGAGCTGCCGCGCCTCGCGCACGAGCTCGCTCTGCGTGTCCGCACGCGCGATGTGCTGCTCGAGCCGCGCCTTCTCGGCCCGCAGCTCCTGCACCTGCGCCTCGCGTACCCGGAGGTCGTGCTTCGTCGCGAAGTACGAGTGCGCCGGCTTCCAGTAGAGGAACGCCACGAGGACGGCGCCGCCGACGGCGAGCAGGCGTGTGGGGCGAATCCGGAGCACGCAGTCCGTTTCTCGGTTGGCGCGAGAATCCCTACGCGACGTCCACCTTGATCACGTTCGTCGAGCCCGGCAGGTTGACCGCCGTGCCCGCGGTGAGGACGACGCGGTCGCCGGAGTCGATCAGGCCGGCCTTCAGCGCCGATTCGATCGACCGCGACCAGAGGTCTTCGACGTCGTCCGTCTGCGGCATCAGCACCGGCGTGACGCCCCATTCGAGGGCCATCTGCTGCACCGCCGTCTGGTGGTGCGAGAGACCGACGATCGGGCGCCGCGGCCTGAGTCGCGCCACGGCGGAGGCTGTGCGGCCGGTGAACGTCGGGACGAGAATCGCGCGCGCGCTCAACGACTCGGCGAGGTCGCAGGCCGCGTTCGACATCGCGCGACCGACGGTCGCCTGCTCGACGGGCTCCGGCATCTGATGGCGGTAGCCCATGGACGGCTCGACGGCAAGAGCGATGCGCGCCATCGTCTGCACCGCTTCCACCGGGTAGTTGCCGGTTGCCGTCTCCGCCGAGAGCATCACGGCCGAGGTGCCGTCGAGCACGGCGTTCGCGATGTCGCTCGCCTCCGCGCGGGTCGGCTCGGCGTGCTCGATCATCGACTCGAGCATCTGAGTCGCGGTGATCACCGGCTTCCCCGCCTCGAGGCAGCGCAGGATGATCTTCTTCTGCAGCAGCGGCACCGTCGCGGCGCCGATCTCGACGCCGAGGTCGCCGCGGGCCACCATCACCGCGTCGGTCTCGGCGAGCACCTCCTCGAGCGCCTCGATCGCCTCCGACTTCTCGATCTTCGCGATCACGCGTGCGGGCGACCCGTGCTGGCGGATGATCGCCTGCAGGTCGCGCACGTCCGCCGCTGCGCGCACGAACGACAGGGCGACGTAGTCGACGCCGAGGTTGAGCGCGAAGTCGAGGTCGTCGAGGTCCTTCTTCGTCAGCGACGGGATCGGGACGGGGACGCCCGGCAGGTTCACGCCCTTGTGCGACTTGACCTCGCCGCCGACGATCACGAGGCAGCGGGCGCGGCCCTGCTCGACCTCCTGCACCTGCAGGCGCACGAGCCCGTCGTCGATCAGCACGTCGTGGCCCGGCCGCAGTACCTCGCTGATCACCGCGGGCGCGACGGGCAGCTCACTGTCGACGGCGTGCTGCTCGCCGATCACGTAGACCTGCTCGTCCTTGAGGAGCGTGCGCGGGGCCTCGAGGTCGCCGATCCGCAGCTTCGGGCCCTGCAGGTCGGCCATCAGCGCGAGCGGCTTCCCGGTCTCCTCCTGCACCTGGCGGATGACGGTTGCGCTCGACGCATGGTCGGCGTGCGTCCCATGCGAGAGGTTGAGGCGGAAGGCGTCGACCCCTGCGTCGACGAGCGCGCGGACGGCGTCGTGCGTCGACGACACCGGACCGATCGTCGCGACGATCTTCGTCCTCCTGCGATCAGCCACGATCCTCAGCGTAGCGCGCGCGTCTGCGCGCGCGGGAACGCGTCCCAGCCGGGATAGACGGCACGCGTTCCGAGCTGCTCCTCGATGCGAAGCAACTGGTTGTACTTCGCAACGCGGTCGCTCCGTGCGGGTGCGCCCGTCTTGATCTGGCCCGTGCCGAGTGCAACCGCGAGATCGGCGATCGTCGCGTCCTCGGTCTCTCCCGAGCGGTGCGACATCACGACCGAGTAGCCGTTCGACTGCGCGAGCCGCACCGCGTCGATCGTCTCCGTCAGCGTGCCGATCTGGTTGACCTTGACGAGGATCGCGTTGGCGACGCCGCGGTCGATGCCGTCCTGGAGACGCGCCGGGTTGGTGACGAAGAGATCGTCGCCGACGAGCTGCACGCGTTCGCCGAGCAGGCGCGTCTGCGCCTCCCACGAGACCCAGTCGTCCTCGGCCGCGCCGTCCTCGATCGAGACGATCGGATAGCGCTCGACGAGCTCGGCCCAGAACTCCGGCAGCTCGGCACTCGTCTTCTCGCGGCCCTCGAAGCGGTAAACGCCGCCGGAGAACACCTCACTCGTCGCAGGGTCGAGTGCGATCGCGATGCGCTCGCGGTGCCCGGCGCGCTCTGCCGCCTCGAGGATCAGCTCGATCGCCGCCTCGCTCGAAGGGAGATCCGGCGCAAAGCCGCCTTCGTCGCCGACCGCCGTCGAGAGCCCGCGCTCGGCGAGCACCTGTTTCAGCGAGTGGTAGACCTCGGTCCCGATCCGCAGGCCTTCGGAGAACGTCTCGGCGCCGGCCGGCACGAGCATGAACTCCTGCAGGTCGATCGAGTTCGTCGCGTGCGCGCCGCCGTTGATCACGTTCAGCATCGGGACGGGCAGCGTGTTCGCGTCCGTCCCGCCGAGATGGCGCCAGAGAGGCTCGTCGCCGGCGGCAGCCTTCGCGCTCGCGAGTGACACGCCGAGGATCGCGTTCGCGCCGAGGCGGCCCTTGTTCGGTGTGCCGTCGAGGTCGACGAGCGCAGCATCGAGCCCGGCCTGGTCGCCCGCGTCGCGCCCGCGCACTGCGTCCGCGATCTCGCCGTTCACGTTCTCGACCGCGGCGCCGACGCCCTTGCCGCCCCAGGCGGCGCCGCCGTCGCGCAGCTCGACCGCCTCGTGCACGCCGGTCGACGCGCCGGAGGGGACGATCGCACGGCCGAGTGCGCCGGAGGTGAGCCGGACGTCGACCTCGACGGTGGGGTTGCCGCGCGAATCGAGCACCTGCCGTCCGCGTACCTCGGCGATCTTCGTCATCACTCGCTCCCTTTTGCGGTGTCGTAGTACGCGTCCTGCTCGTCGAGCGGGAGCGTCGTCCAATCCTTGCCGTCCGCCTGCGCAAGCGCGGCAGCACCCTCGACGCGCGCGCGGAAGCGCTTCGCGGCGGCGCGGAGCTCGATCTCGGGGTCGACGTTCAGCCGGCGCGCGACGTTGACCGCCGCGAAGAGCACATCGCCGAGCTCGGCGGCGACGCGCTCGTCGGGCTCGATCTCCTGCGCCGGTTCGGTCGCCGGCAGCTCGTCCCGCAGCTCGCGCAGCTCGTCCTCGAAGTCGGAGACAGCGCCGGCGAGATCGGGGTACTCGAAGCCGACGGAGCGCGCGCGCATCTGCACCTTCCGCGCGTAGAGCAGCGCGGGGAGCGCTTCGGGAACGTCGTGGAAGATCCCTTCGCGGCCTTCGTCCTCCCGCTTGATCTGCTCCCAGCGCTCCCGCACGCGCCCGGCGGTGCGCGCCTCGGCGTCGCCGAAGACGTGCGGATGCCGCGAGACGAGCTTCGCCTGGACCCCGCGCGCCGCCGCCTCGAGGCTCCCCGCGCCGCGCTCCTCGAGCAGCATCGCGAGGAAGTACGACTGGAAGAGCAGGTCGCCGATCTCGTCGAGCAGCTTCGCGTCGTCGCCCGCATGCGCCGCGTCGGCCACCTCGTACGCCTCCTCGACGGTGTGCGGCACGATCGTCCTCGCCGTCTGCTCGCGGTCCCAGGGACAGTCGCGACGGAGCCGCTCCGTCAGCTCCTGGAGCTCGACGAGCGCGTCCGCGAGGCTCAAGCTAACCGGTCGTCGTCGCGGCGGTCGTCGTCGGCGCGCACGGATCCGGGATCGCCGAGTAACCGGGCTGATACTTGATCTTCGACCCGGAGCAGAAGCTCTTCGAGAGATCCGCTACCCAGTTGTTCATCGCCTGGTTCTTCTTCTGCTGCAGGAGCGTCTGCCTGATCGAGGGCGCGACCTGCTTCTCCGGCGTCGTCGACTTCGGTTTCACGTTCGTCAGCGGCTCGATCACGAACCAGCCGTATTGCTTGCTGTGCACGGGGGTGTGGATCTTCTTCGTCGGGTTTCCGAAGGCGACCGCGTCGAACTCGGGGACGGTCTGGCCTTTCGAGACCGTCAGCTTGCCGCACGCGTTCTTCGAGCTTGGATCCTGTGAGTACTTCTTCGCGAGCGTGCACCAGGTCTTGTCGTTTCCGGCCTTGAGCTGCGTGTACACCGACTGGGCGAGCGACTTGGACTTGACGAGGATGTGTCGCACGTCGCGTGACGGCGCCTGCGAGTAAAGCTGCGGATGCGCGATGTAATACGCGTGCACGTCGCTGTCGGAGACCTTGACGTCACCAGTCACCTTCGCGAAGAGCTTCTCGGAGATCAGCTGCTCACGGATGTCGTTGCGCACCTGCGCGTCGGTGAGCTTCCGCTGCTTCAGCTGTGCCTGGTAGCGCTTCTCGCTGCCCCCGAAGTACTGCTTCTTGATCTGGTCGAGGCGCGTCTGGATCTCGGAGCTGGAGAC
>JAICTB010000066.1 GCA_025936595.1 Thermoleophilia bacterium
ATGAAGCCGGTCCGCGTCATCCTCGTCGAGGACAACGACACGTTTCGCGAGACCCTCGAGCTGCTCTTCGGGTTGCGGAACGAGATCGAGGTGATCGCGAGCGTCTCGACGGGCGACGAGGCGGCGGAGCTCTGCGCCGAGCTCGAGCCCGACGTCGTCCTGATGGATTACCGCATGCCGGGCATGAACGGGGCGGAGGCGACGCGCGCGGTGCTGGCGGCGTGCCCGACGACCAGCGTCATCTGCCTCAGCGCGTCCGTGACGGCACAGGAGCTCGAGGAGGTCACGGCTGCGGGGGCGGTGGCGTGCCTGACCAAGGACGAGGATTTCGACCGCCTCGTCGCCACCGTGTGCGAGGCAGGGCGGGCGTGACGCTCACGGCCGAGAACACCGCTGTCGTTCTCGACTCGACGGCCGACTTCCCGGACGCGCCGGAGCGGTTCCCGAACTTCCGCGTCGTCCCGCTCTACGTCCGGTTCGGCGACGAGAGCTTCAAGGACTACGTCGACATCACGCCGGACAGGTTCTACGAGCGGCTGCAGAGCGACCCGGAGCTCCCGACGACGTCGCAACCGACCCCGGGTGACTTCCTGGCGGTCTACGAGGACCTCGCGCCGCGGTACGAGCACATCCTCTCCCTCCAGATCGCCTCGTCGCTCTCCGGAACGTTCGCGAGCGCCGGGACGGCGGCGGAGATGCTCGGCGGCGACAAGGTGCGCGTGATCGACACGCGCACGGTCTCGGCGTCGATCGCGCTCCTTGCCTTGGGCGTCCAGCGCCGGCTGGAGCGGGGGACGACGCACGAGGAGATCGACTCCTTCGTCGCGCGGTACCAGCGCGACCACATGCTGCTCTTCACCGTCAGCACGCTCGACTACCTCGCGAAGGGCGGCCGGATCGGCCGTGCGGCCGCGCTCGCAGGCAACCTCCTGAACGTGAAGCCGATCCTCACGATCCGGGACGGCGAGGTGCAACCGTTGAAGCGCGTGCGCGGGAACGCGAAGGCGTTCGCCGAGTTCCGGTCGATGTTCGAAGCGACCTCGACCGACTCGCCGGCGCTCAAGGTCGGGATCGCGCACGCCGCCGCACCCGAGCGGCTCGAGGCGCTACGGGACCTGGTCGAGCATGTCCGGCCGCAGGCGCAGATCGAGATCGCGACCACGCTCGGGGCTGTGGTCGGGACGCACGCAGGCCCCGGCACGGTCGGCTTTTTCTGGTTCCTCGACGAGTGACGTCCGGACCGGGTCCTATGCTCGGTCCAGGTGGCAACCTTGACCCGCATGCACACGGGTTTCACAGGCGTGGTCCAGCACGACTGGCCGCGGCCGCGCGGCTGGGCGCCTCCGCACCGGCTCGACCGCCTCGACGTCGCGACACTGCCGGGTGTCGGCCCGTCACTCGCCCGGCGCCTGCGCGGGTTCGGCATCGTGACGGTCCGCGATCTCCTCTTCCACGCACCGCGGCGGTACGAGAGCGCGGTCGACCGGGTCGCGATCGCAAAGCTCGGGCAGGCCGACGGCGAAGTCGCGATCGAGGGTCGAATAGTCAGCGCCCGCGCGCGGCCCCTGCGCGGGCGCAGATCGCTCGTCAGCGCCCTCGTGCGCGACGAGAGCGGGGGGCAGGTGAGCGCCTCGTTCTTCAACCAGCCGTGGCTCGCCGAGAAGCTCCAGCCGGGAACCGAGGTTCGGCTGCGCGGCAAGCTCGGGCGGTACGGCTTCGATGTCAAGAGCTACGACATCGGCGAGGCGCGGCGCACCGCGGACTTCGCGCCCGTCTACCCGGCGGCGGAGCAGATCCCCTCGGCGCGGCTGCGCGAGCTCGTCCGTGCGGCGCTCGTGCTGCATGCGGGAGACGTCCACGACCCGCTGCCCGCCGAGCTCGAGCTGCCGCTGCGGCGCGACGCGTTGGCAGCGATCCACTTCCCGGTCGACCCGCGCCAGGCCGACGTGGCCCGGCGCCGGCTCGCGCTCGACGAGCTCGTCGCGCTGCAGCTCGTCGTCCAGCGGCTGCGCGATACCGACGCCGTGGCTCTCGCGCTGCCGGCGCCGGGCGAGTTGATCGCCCGTTATCGCGGGGTGCTTCCGTTCACGCTCACCGAGCACCAGGAGCATGCGATCGCGGAGATCGACGCCGACCTGCGGCGGACGGAGCCGATGCAGCGGCTCTTGCAGGGTGACGTCGGCTCCGGGAAGACCGTGGTCGCGCTGTACGCGCTGCTGCGCGCGGTCGAGGACGGGCGGCAAGGCGCGCTGATGGCGCCGACGGAGACGCTCGCCGAGCAGCACTTCCTGACGCTCGAGCCGCTCTGCGCCCAGCTCGGCGTGCGCTGCGTCCTGCTCACCGGCTCGGGCGGCGGCAAGCGCATCCGCGAGGAGATCGCGAACGGCGTCGCGCAGATCGCCGTCGGCACGCACGCCCTCATCCAGCGCGACGTCGAGTTCGTGGATCTCGCCGTGGCGGTCGTCGACGAGCAGCACCGCTTCGGCGTCGAGCAGCGCAAGGCGCTCGCCGAGGGCCGTTCGCCGCACGTGCTGCACATGACGGCGACGCCCATTCCGCGCACGCTCGCGTTGACGATCTACGGCGATCTCGCGGTGAGCGAGATCGCGAAGCCGCCGGCGAACCGTCGGCCCGTGATCACGAGCCGCGTCGGCGCCGAGCGCTCGAACGCCGCCTACGAACGCCTGCGCGTGCATCTCGACGCGGGTCGTCAGGCGTACGTCGTCTGCCCGCTGATCGAGCTGTCGGAGACGCGGCTCGCGCGCGCGGCCGAAGAGGAGGCGGAGCGGCTGCGCCGGGCGGAGCTGAAGAACTATCGCGTCGGTCTCCTGCACGGCCGGTTGAAGCCGGCCGAGCGGCGCGAGGTGATGCGGCAGTTCAAGGAGCACGAGCTCGACGTGCTTGTCGCGACGACCGTGATCGAGGTGGGAGTCGACGTTCCGAACGCGACGATCATGATCGTGCAGGAGGCGGACCGCTTCGGGCTCGCGCAGCTCCACCAGCTCCGCGGCCGCGTCGGGCGCGGCGCCGACCAGAGTTATTGCCTCCTCATCTCGCGGCCGGTCGACGAGCTCTCCGAGACGGCGGACAGGCGCCTACAGGCGCTCGTCGACACGACCGACGGCTTCGAGCTCGCGCAGGTCGACCTCGATCTTCGCCGCGAGGGGCAGCTCCTCGGCACCCGGCAGTCCGGCTGGAGCGACCTGCAGTTCACGAAGCTGCGCAGCGACCACGAGCTGATCGAGCGCGCACGCGCGCTGTCGATCGAGCTGCGCGACGAGGACGGGCCGTGGCAGGACGAAGCCGACCGGCTCGACGCCGACCCGAGTCCGTAGACTGGCGCGATGCTTCCGCGCGTTGCAACCGGCTGTGCCGTCGTGCTCTCGCTCGCCGTCGCCGCGACCGCAGCCGCTGCGACCTCGCCGGCCGGCGTCTACGGCGCGGCGATCGTGGCCGCCGAAGCGCAGAAGTCGGTCCACTACGTCTCGACGTCGAACCTCGGCGGGAACCGCGAAACGATTGTCGGCGACGCGGCGGTCGACCGCGGCATCCAGCGCATCACGTTCACGCACGCCGGAACGACCGGGCACGTCACGGTGATCGTTGCGAAGGCGGCTGCCTATGTCCGCGGGGACGCGTTCACCCTGCGCAACTTCATGGCGCTGACGAGCGCGCAGGTCTCGCGCTACGCCGGCCGGTGGTTCGTGGTGAGGTCGCCGAGCCTCGAGTACGCGGTCGTGGCCGAGGCCGTCCAGATGCGCTCGTTCGTCAACGAGCTGACGATGCCCGGCCCGTTTACTGCGGTGCCCGCGACCACCCTCGGCGGCCGCCGCGTCACCGGCGTGCGCGGCAAGCTCACGCAATCGGGCAAGACGGCGTTGCTGACGCTGTACGTCGGCGCCGGCTCGCCGCTCCCCGTCGCGCAGGTGATCCAGGGGTCGAGCGGGAAGGTCACGACGACGATGACCCACTGGAACGAGCGGGTCTCGGTCGTCGCGCCGCGCGGCGCCCTCGCCTTCCACTGACGTGCGAATCATCGCGGGCTCGCATCGAAGCCGGCAGATCGCCGCCCCGAAGGGGCGTGACACGCGCCCGACCTCGGACCGCGTGCGCGAGAACGCGTTCAACCTGATCGGCCCCGTCGACGGCGCCGACGTGCTCGACCTGTTCGCCGGGTCGGGTGCGCTGGGGCTCGAGGCGCTCTCGCGTGGCGCCGCGTCGGCGACGTTCGTCGAGTCGGACCGCGATGCCTGCCGCATGATCAACACGAACCTCGACGCGTTGAGCCTCCATGCGACCGTGCTGTGCCAGGACGCCGTTCGCATGGTCTCCGGAGACCGCCGTGTCTACGACCTCGTGCTCTGCGACCCGCCGTACGACTACGATCCCGCGAAGCTCCTGCCGCACCTCGCGCGACTGCTCACGCCCGCCGGCGTCCTCGTGTACGAGAGCTCTGGGCGAGAGCCGCCGCCGCAGGTGCCGGGTCTCGCGGAGCGAACGTCACGCAGGTACGGCTCCGCACGGCTTACCCTTTTCGAACTGTGATCACCGCAATCTATCCCGGGACCTACGACCCCGTCACGAACGGGCACGTCGACGTGATCTCGCGCGCCGCGCGGATCTTCGACCGGGTCGTCGTCGGCGTCGTCGGCAACCCGCATCACAAGGAGCCGATGTTCGCCGTCAGCGAACGGGTCGCGTTCCTGGAGGAGGCGCTCGCAGACATCGAGAACGTGGAGGTGGACGTGTTCAGCGAGCTCGTCGTCGACTTTGCGCGCCGCTGGGAGGCGAAAGTGATCGTCAAGGGCCTGAGGGTCGTCTCGGACTTCGAGTGGGAGTTTCAGATGAACCAGCTGAACCGGCACCTGGCGCCGGACATCGAGACCGTCTACGTGATGGCGAGCCCGCAGGTCAGCTTCGTCTCCTCGAGCGGGGTGAAGGAGATCGCCTCGTTCGGCGGAAATGTCGAGGAGCTCGTGCCAACGGCCGTCGCGCGCCGCCTGAAGGAGATGTTCCCGAACGGTCGCGGCGGCGCTCCACTTTCCGACCAGGAGTAGACTGCAGCGAATGGACGTCCTCGTACTGATCGACAAGCTCGACGACCTGGTGCACAACGCGAAGGCCGTCCCCCTCACAGACCAGGTGCGGATCGACCGCGAGGAGATCTACGACATCCTCGACCAGATGCGCGCGACGATCCCGGAGGAGATCAAGCAGGCGCGGTGGATCGTCAAGGAGCGCCAGGAGATGCTCGCCGAGGCGAAGCGCGAGCAGGACCGGCTGCTCCAGGAGGCGCGCGAGCAGGCGGTGCGCGAGGCGTCGCAGACGGAGATCGTCAAGCTGGCCGAGCGCCAGGCGCAGGAGATCATCGACGAGGCGCGGCGCAGTGCGCGCGAGATGCGGCTCGAGATGGAGGACTGGGCGGACGGGATGCTCGCCACCCTCGAAACGAACCTCGACAAGTTCCTCGTCGCCGTGCGCCGCGGGCGCGAGCGGTTGCATGAGCGCTCGCAGGAGTCGGTCGTCGCGGGCATCGGCCCGGTCGACCTCTCCGACAACGGCTCGAATTACTAAGAGCTAGAGCGGCGACTCCCCGTCGTTTCGCCAGTGCCCGTACGGCGCGTACGCGTCCCGGGCCGACGACGTCGCCTCGGGGACGCTCGGTGCGAGCGCCGTCGGCTCGTAGCGGATGCCGCGCTCGCCGAAGCGTGCACCGACGGCGAGCAGCATGCACGGTCCGTCGCCGGCGCCGACGAACGAGTGCGCCGTTCCCGGCGGGCAGTGGACGAAGTCCCAGGCGCGCAGGCGGCGCTCGTTGCCCTCGATTACCGCGACGCACTCACCCGCGAGCACGAGGAAGTCCTCCTGGCTCGTCTCCGAGTGGTACAGCGTGCTCGGTTGGCCCGGCGCGATGACGGCGAGGGTGACCCCCAGCTGCTGGAACGTCAGCTGGTCGATTCCCTCCTGTGAGCGGGCGATCGGGCCGCCCGTCTCGAAGACGCAGCGCAGCCCGAACGTGTCGTGGCGGAGCCAGGCCGCCTCCCGCGCGTTCACGACGAACCAGCCGTCGCTGACCGGCGCGAGCCCCGTGACGACGTGCTCGAGGCGCGCTTCCGCGGTCACGCCTCGAGCGTACCTCTATCTAGTACCCGTACCCGCCGCCGCCACTGCCACTGCTCGTCGAGGTCGACGGCGCAGGTGCGGGCGCGCTGCCCGTCATAGCGACGTGCCACGTGAAGCTCATGCCGGAGAATTTGTCGGTCGCGCCGTTCCCCATCACGTCGCCGGGGCCGCCGTCTTGGGCGAAGGTGTAGAGCGGGCCGCCCTTCCAGGTGACCTGGTGCTTGCCGTCGGGGCGCTTGACGACGCCGAGCTTGCCCGAGACGCCGGCGCCGGCCGACGGCGTCGTCCCGGCGGCGACCGTCAACGGGACCCACACGGCGGTGCAGCCGCCGGTGCAGAGAATCTTCCCGTTCGCCTCTTCTGCGGGCGAGTAGAGCGTGTCTCCCTTCGCATCGACGAGGATGGTGCCGGTGCCGCTGACGTTCCGGGCCGACACCGTGCTGCTCGTCCCGCCCGAGCTCGACGCCGTCGTGGTGGGAGAGCTGCTCTTCGAGCTGCCGCAGGCGCTGAGCACGAGCGCGGCGCCGACGAGGAGTGCGATCAGTGCCTTCATACCTCGTTCTACGGGAGACGGCGGCGGCTGGATTTCCGGCCGCGCTACCCTCGCCCGTATGACGAGCTTCAGCCTGCGGCAGGTGAAGCTCCGCCCCGGGGAGCAGTATCGCGACGAGCTCGAAGTGCAGCTGTCGCCGCTCTCCTACGGCGGGCAGCGCTACCTGCCGGTGCCCGACGCGGTTCCGGCCGAGTTCGAGATCACGCGCGCGAACACGGGGACGGTCTTCACCCTCGCGTTCACGGTCCGGCTGCACGGGCCCTGCTACCGCTGCCTCGGCGACGCGGTGCTCGAGCTGCCGATCCACGCACGCGAGTACCAGGACGAGAAGCCGGAGGACGAGCAGATGGCGACGGAGTACGTGGCCGGCAACATGCTCGACGTCTCGGCCTGGGCGCGTGACGCGATCGCGCTCGCGTTGCCGGACAAGATCCTCTGCCGCCCCGATTGCGCAGGCCTCTGCGGCGAGTGCGGCAAGAACCTGAACGACGAGCCGCACACACACGAGGAGCAGCACGCCGACCCGCGCTGGGCGGCCCTCGAAGCGCTGCGCGACCAGCGCTAGAAACCTAGAGCCGGATCGTTCGCGACACCTCGAGCCGCTCCAGGAAGCGCCGGTCGTGTGTCACGACGACGAGGCAGCCGTCGTAGCCCTCGAGGGCCGTCTCGAGCTCCTCGATCGCCTCGAGATCGAGGTGGTTCGTGGGCTCGTCGAGGATCAGGCAATTCACGCCGCGCGCGGAGAGGAGCGCGAGGCCGGCGCGTGTGCGCTCGCCCGGTGAGAGGGAGGCGGCGGTCCGTTCGACGTCGTCGGCGCCGAGCGCGAACTTCGCGAGCAGCGTGCGCGCGTCGGTCGGCTCGAGCCCGGAGAGGCGTGTCACGTCGTCGAGCAGCACGCCGGTGACGAGGTCGCGCGCCTGGTTCAGCTCGCCGAAGACCGTGCCGCGCCCGACCCGCCGCGAGCCCCGCGAGAGCGGCAGGTCTCCCACGAGCGCGCGGATCAGCGTCGTCTTGCCGGTGCCGTTCCGGCCGACGATCGCCACGCGGTCGCCGAAGCGGAGATCGAGGTCGACCGGCCCGAGCCGGAACGAGCCGAGCTCCACGACAGCGCCCGTGAGCTCGGCGATCGTTCCGGCCGGCGGCGGCGCTGCGAATTGCATCTGCAGGCGCCACGGCGACCATGGCTTCTCGACCTCCTCGAGCTTTTCGAGGTGGTTCTTCACCTGGTTGACCTTCGCGCGGAGCGCATTCGTTGCACGCCGGTCGGCGCCGCCGGTCTGGCGCGCGAGCTTACGGGCGCCGCCGAGGGTGTGAGCCTGTTGACGCCGTTCGGTCAGGAGCGTCGTGTAGCGCTCCTTCTCGCCGACGTAGTCGGCGTACGCCGCCTCGTGCTGCGCGCGGGCGCGCTCGCGGGCGGCCTCGTACTCGCTCCAGGTTCCCGCGTACTCGTGCACGCGCCGCGTCTCTGCCTCGATCTCGACCACCCTCGTGACGGTCGCATCCAGGAAGGATCGATCGTGCGAGACGAGCGCGACGCCGGCACCCAGGCCGTCGAGGAACCGCTCGAGCAGCCCGAGGGCGGCGAAATCGAGGTTGTTGGTCGGCTCGTCGAGGCAGAACACGTCGAAGCGCGCGAGCAGGATCGCGGCCAGCGCGGCGCGCGCCGCCTCGCCGCCCGAGAGGGAGGTCATGTCGCGATCGGAGCGCCGGCCCAGGTCGACCTCCTCGAGCACGGCGCCGACGCGTGCCTCGAAATCCTCGCCGCCGAGTGCGAGGAACCGGTCGAGCGCGTCGGAGTAGGCGCCCGCGAGCCCCGGCTCGGCGCCGAGCCGAGCAGCGAGCGCGTCCATTTTCTGCTCGGCGGCGCCTACGCCCGTGCGGCGTGCGAGGTAGTCGCGCACGCTCTCGCCGGGCCGCCCCTCCGGCTCCTGGGGCAGGTAGCCGACGGCTCCGCTGCGGATCACGCGCCCCTCATCGGCCTCCTCGAGGCCTGCGAGGATGCGGAGGAGGGTGGACTTGCCGATCCCGTTCGGGCCGACGATGCCGACGCGGTCGCCGGGCGCAACGACGAGCGACACGCGCTCGAGCACCTGGACGGCGGCATAGCTCTTCGAGATGTCACGTGCGGCAATGGAGCCCGGCATGAGCGGGACCTCCTCGAGTCGAAAGGAACGGGAGAGAACGCGGGTGTTCGACTCAGAGATCCGTCATGGGACGAGCCCCGCAAGGCTCGGCGGGATGATAGCTATCATGGGCGGCCGCCATGGCTGTCCCGAAGAGGAAAACCTCGAAGTCCCGCCGTGACAAGCGCCGCGCCACGCACGGCCTCGAGGCGCCGCGCGTCAACACGTGCCCGCAGTGCGGGTCGCCGAAGCGCGCGCACCGGATCTGCCCGACCTGCGGCACCTACAAGGGCCGCGAAGTCGAACCGCTCCGCATTCCATAGGTGACGCGCGTCGCGGTCGACGCGCTCGGAGGGGACAACGCACCCGGCGAGGTGATCGTCGGCGCGCGCGCAGCGGCCGCCGCGGGGATCGACGTCACCCTCTTCGGCCCGCGGGGCCTCGACACGCACGGCCTGCCGCTCGTCGAGACGACCGGGGAGATCGACATGGCCGACAAGCCGGCCGAGGCCGTGCGGGCGAAGCCCGACTCGAGCCTGGTGGCCGCCGTCCGCGCCGTCGCCGACGACGAGGCCGACGCCGTCGTGTCCGCCGGGAACACCGGCGCCGTGCTGGCGGCAGGCCTGCTCCACCTGCGCCGGCTGCCGGGCGTGCTGCGGCCCGCGATCGCCGTCCCGATTCCCGCACGGCAGGGGCCGAGCGTTCTGCTCGACGCCGGCGCGAACGCCGACGCGCGCCCCGAGCATCTCCTGCAGTTCGCGCACATGGGCTCCGTCTTCAGCGCCGAGCTCCTCGACGTGCGGAGGCCCGAGGTGCGGCTCCTCTCGATCGGCGAGGAGGAGGGCAAGGGGAACCAGCTGACGGTCGAGGCGCACCGGCTGATCCGGGACGACGAGCGGATCAACTTCGGCGGGAATGCGGAGGGCCGCGACCTGCTCCGAGGCGCCGCCGACGTGGTGGTCACAGACGGGTTCACCGGCAACATCGCGCTGAAGCTCCTCGAGGGAACGATCAAGGAGCTGCTCGCGGAGCTGCGCGAGGAGATCCGCGCGACGGCGAGCGGCAAGCTCGGCGGCCTCCTGATCCGCCCGACCGCGCGGCGCATGCGCAAGCGCTTCGACCCGGCCACCTACGGCGGCGCCTACCTCCTCGGGCTGCGCGGCCTCGCCGTGATCGCCCACGGGAACTCGGGGGCGGACGCGATCGCGAACGCGATCAAGCTCGCGGCCCGAGGCGTCGAGCACGGAGTCGTGGATCGGCTCGCGGAGCGGCTTCCAGAGCGCGTCGGTGTATGATCGCCCGGTTTTACCCAAGCCCCCTAAACCGAAATTCGAGGTGACATGGCAGCGTCGCGTGAAGAGGTGTTCGAGCGCGTCAAGGAAGTCCTGACGGAACAGCTCGGAGTCGAGGAAGACCAGATCACGGAAGAGGCGTCGTTCCAGGACGATCTCGATGCCGACTCCCTCGACCTGGTCGAGCTGATCATGGAGCTCGAAGACCAGTTCGGGATCAAGATCTCCGACGAAGATGCCCAGAAGATCACGACCGTCGGGCAGGCCGTCGACTACGTCTCCTCGCACCAGTAAGAAGCTCTCACAGGATGAGATTCGTCTCAATGACCTCATTCTGTGAGAGCTTCTAAGTCAGCGTCGTCACTCGGGGAGCTGATCGCCGAGCTCCCGCCGGAGCGCGCGGCGGCGGTCTTCACGCACTCGTCGTGGGCCGCCGACCGCACCGCCTCCTACGAGCGGCTCGAGTTCCTCGGCGACTCGGTGCTCGAGCTCGCGATCGC
>JAICTB010000027.1 GCA_025936595.1 Thermoleophilia bacterium
GACGAGCCCGAGCTGCCGCGTCCGTTCAGGGCGCCGTTCAACATCCGCATCCGCGGTGTCGACCTGCCGCTGCCCGCGATCGTCGGCGCGGTCGCGACCTTCGCGGTGTGGGTCGTCGCGATGGCGACGCACCCGGCGGCGCGCTATGCCGGGCCGATCTGGCTCGTGCTCGGCCTCGTGGTCTTCGTCGCGGTGCGCGCGTCACACGGCGAGGGGCTGATGGAGAAGGTGGTGGCGCCCGACGAGCAGCCGGTCGAGCCGCCGGTCACGTTCCGCCGGATCCTCGTACCGATGAAGCTCGGGATCATCGGCGAGGAGATGCTTGCGACGGCGATCAGGCTCGCGACCGAGCACGACGCGGAGGTGCAGGCGCTGCACGTGATCCGCGTACCGCTCGAGCAGCCGCTCGAGGCGGAGCTCTTCGACCAGGAGGAGCGCGCCGACGCGTCGCTCGCGGAGGCGAAGCTGCTCGGTTCCGACCACGGCGTGACCGTCGAAGGCACGACCGTCCGCGCGCGGGCGATCGGCCAGGCGATCGTCGACCGCGCGGTCGAGACCGGCGCCGACCTGATCGTGCTGGGCTCGGCTCCGCGCTGGCGCCGCCAGTCGCGCTTCTTCTCGCCGACCGTCGACTACGTCCTGCGCAAGGCGCCGAGCGAGGTGCTGATCGTCGCGTTCCCGCAGTCGGTGATGGACGAGGAGTTAGCGGCGGGCTAGGCGTGCGGAGTACCCTGCGCCGCGATGAAGGCGATCGTGATCGGATGCGGCCGGGTCGGCTCGGCCGTCGCGCTGCAGCTCCAAGGCTCCGGCTGGGACGTGACAGTCTGCGACGAGAACGAGGACGCGCTCGGGCGTCTCGGCGAGCAGTGGACCGGCGGCTTCCTCGTCGGCCACGGAATGGACCTGCAGCTCCTCCGGGAGGCCGGGATCGAAGAGGCCGACGCGATCGTGATCACGACCGACGGCGACAACACGAACCTGGTGATCGCGCAGGCCGCGCAGAAGCACTTTCAGGTACCGACGGTCGTCGTGCGAGTGCTCGATCCGGCGCGGGCGCAGTTCTACGCGACACGCGGGCTGCGAATCGTGTGCCCGACGTCGTCGGCGATCGAGACGCTCGTCGGCGCCGTCCGTGCGGCCGAGGAAGTCAGCGCCTGATGTACATCCTGATCGCAGGCGGCGGCAAGGTCGGCGCGAACCTGACGCGCTCCCTGCTGCGCGCCGGCCATGAGGTGACGCTGATCGAGCAGCGGCCTTACCGGTTCGACAAGCTGGAGGCGGAGTTCGAGCACCAGGTGCTGCGCGGCGACGCGACCGAGCTCTTCGTCCTCGAGCGTGCGGGCGTCAAGCGCCCGCCGGATCTCGTCGTCGCAGCGACCGGAGACGACGAGGACAACATCGTCATCTGCCAGCTCGCCCGCGAGCGCTACGGCGTCGCCAGCGTGATCGCGCGCATCAACGATCCGCGCAACCAGCCGTACTTCGACCTGCTCGGCATCTCGCCGACCGTCAGCGCGACCGGCGCGATCATGGGGCTGATCGAGCACGAGGTGCCCGAGCACGGGCTCATCCACCTGCTCGAGCTGCGCAAGGAGAACCTCGAGATCGTCGAGGTGACCGTTGACAAGGGCGCGAACTGCCAGGGCAAGCGCGTCCGTGCGCTGAAGCTCCCCGAGGGCGCCCGCCTGATCTCCGTCGTCCGTGCCGGCAAGGCCGAGATCCCGGACGAGGAGACCCAGCTCGAGGCGGGCGACCAGGTGCTCGCGATCCTCGCGCCGGGCAAGGAGGACGAGCTCCGGCGCGCCCTCCTCCGCGACTGACGGGCGGCCTCGATACCGTGTCGGCGTGCGTCGCCCGGCCACTCCGGTGCTGCTGGCGTGGTTCGCCACCGTCGCCGGCCTCATCTCGATCGTCTCCGCGCTGACTCCCGAAGCGGCCGACCGCGTCGACCTCGTGCGGGGCGTCCTGCCGCCCGGCGTGCCCGAGGCCGCGCGCACGATCGCGCTCGCGCTCGGTCTCGGCATGGTGTGGCTCTCGCGCGGGCTCGCGCGCCGCAAGCACCGCGCCTGGTGGCTCGCCGTCGCGATCGTGATCGCCTCCGCGCTCGCGCACCTTGCGAAGGGCCTCGATGTCGAGGAGGCGAGCGTGCACCTGATCCTGCTCGTGGCGCTCGTCCGCGCACGGCGTCACTTCGTCGCTCCGGGCGACCCCGCGACGGTGCTGCCGCTGATCCAGGTAGGCATCGCCCTCGCCGTTGCCACCGGGGTCGCCGTCATCGACGTCTACGACAGCGATGCCTACTCGCAGCGCATCGAGCGGGCGCTCGGGCTGCTGATCGTCGCGCTTGCCTTCCGCGCGCTCTGGCTGTGGCTGCGCCCGCATCCGGTCGTGCCGACCGGCGACGAGGAACGCGGCCGCGCGACCGAGCTGGTGCACGAGCACGGCTCCGACAGCCTCGCCTACTTCGCGCTGCGCCGCGACAAGAGCTACTTCTTCTCGCCGAGCGGTCACTCGTTTCTCGCGTACCGCGTTGTCGGCGCCACCGCGCTCGTCGCGGGCGACCCGATCGGCGAGCAGCGCGAGCGGTACGAGCTCGTGCGCGAATTCGTGCGCGTGGCGCACACGAAGGGCTGGCGCGTCGCCGTCGCAGGCGCGTCGAACGAGGCGCTCGAGGACTATGCCGCGCTCGGGTTCAAGTCGCTCTACCTCGGCGACGAGGCGGTCGTCAGGCCGAGCGAGTTCTCGCTTGAGGGGCGCGCGATCCGGAAGGTGCGCCAGTCGGTCTCGCGTCTCCAGAAGAACGGGTACGCCGTGCGCATGCTCTCGACGGCGGACGCGGACGAGGTGCTGCGGTGCGAGCTGCGCAAGGTGTCCGAGGAGTGGCGCGGCAACTGGCCCGAGCGCGGCTTCACGATGGCGATGGACGCGCTCTTTCTCTATCCGGACACGGTGCTCGCGGTCGCCCTCGGACCGGACGGCTCGGTCGGCGGCTTCCTGCAGCTCGTGCCGTCGCCCGCCAGCGACGGCTACTCGCTCGCGTCGATGCGTCGCCGCAAGGACACTCCGAACGGCCTGATGGAGTTCCTGATCACGGAGTCCATCGCATGGGCGCGGGAGCACCAGGTGACGGAGCTGTCGCTGAACTTCGCGGTGTTCGCCGACTTCCTGCGGGCGGAGGAGGGTGCCGGCCGCTGGACGCGCGGCGTCCGCTTCGTGCTCCTGAAGGCCGACCGCCTCTTCCAGGTCGAGCGGCTGCACAGCTTCAACCGCAAGTTCTTCCCTCGGTGGCGGCGGCGCTACTTCTGCTTCGAGCGCTGGAGCGACTTCCCGCTCGCCGGGCTCGCCTACCTGCACGCCGAGTCGCTGCTGACGCCGCCCGGCCCGTGGAACAGGACCCAGGACCTGACCGCGCGATGAGGCGCATCGCCGCGGTCGGCGCCCTTCTCGCCGCTCTCGTCGCGGCCGTCGCCTGCTCCGGCGCAACGAGCCGCGACTGGGGGCGGTTCGGCTACGACGCGGCCCGCCACTCGAGCTCGCCCGACGCTGCCATCACCGCGAAGAACGCCGCGACGCTCGTGCGGCGCCGGGTTCGCCTCGACGGCACCGTTGACTCGTCGCCGATCTTCGTCGGCGGCAAGCTCGTCGTCACGACGACGTACGGCCGGACCGAGGCGTTGAGCCCTGCGTCGGGCAAGGTGATCTGGCGCTTCACGCCGCCGTCGTACTCGCACCTCGCGGGCTCCGCGCAGATCACCAACGCGACGCCGGCCGCCTCGACCGACGGCTCCGCCGTCTACGCGGCCGCGCCCGACGGCCGCATCCGCAAGCTGCGGCTCGGGGACGGGAAGGTGCTGTGGACGACGCCGATCACACGTGACCCGACCCACGAGAAGATCACGTCGTCGCTGAACGTCGCGCGCGGTCTCGTGATCGCGACGACCGGCGGCTACATCGGCGACGCGCCGCCCTACCAGGGCCACGTGGTCACGATCTCCGAGCGCAGCGGACGCATCGCGCATGTCTGGAACTCACTCTGCTCCGACCGGCGCACGTTGATCCTGCCGCGCACGTGCGCATCCAGCGACTCCGCGATCTGGTCGCGCAACGGTGCCGCGGTCGACCCGGCGAACGGCACGCTCGTCGTCGCGACCGGGAACGGCCCGTGGAACGGCCGCACCGACTGGGGCGACAGCGTCATCGTGCTCAGTCCGGACGCCTCGCGGATGCTGCGGCACTGGACGCCGGCGAATCAGGCGCAGCTCGAGTCGACCGACGCCGATCTCGGCTCGACGAGCCCCGCGCTCTTCGACGGAGGCTACGCGCTGCAGGGCGGCAAGGACGGCAAGCTGCGCCTGCTGCAGCTGCATGGCCTGCCCGGGGTGAACGCGAAGACGGGCGGCGAGCTTCAGACGGTGTCGACGCCAGGCGGCTCGGGCCTCTTCAGCGCGCCCGCGATCTGGAAGGGCAAGTGGGCGTTCGTCGCGACCGACGGGGGCACCGCCGCGTGGCTCCTCCGAGGCGGCAGGCTGCACGGCGTCTGGTCGAACGGCGCCGGGGGCACCTCACCCGTGATCGCGGGCGACCTCCTCTATGTCGCCGGCAGCGGTTCGGTGAAGGTGTACGTGCCGACGAGCGGGAAGCTCGTCGCGACGCTCCCGTCCGGCGCCGTCCACTGGCAGAGCCCGATCATCGCCGGCGGCCGCGTCTTCATGCCGGAGGGGAACGCGAACGACCACGCGACGACGGGCGTGCTCGACATCTACCGCCTCCCCTGAGCCGCCCGCCCCTGCCTCGAGGGGGCGCCGTGCTAGATTCGGCGGTCCACGGGCGAGCGGTGAGGGAACCCGGTGCAAATCCGGGACGGTCCCGCCGCTGTAAGGGGAGTGCCTCTTGCCACGACGCCACTGAGCGCGAGCTCGGGAAGGCGGCAAGAGGGGAGCCCCGAGTCAGAAGACCTGCCGGTCGCCCTCCACACCGATTCCCTCGCGGAAGGAGGAATCGTGGCCAAACGGCTACTTGCGGTTCTCGTTCTCTCGTTGGTCCTGCCGGCGAGCGCTCTCGCGGCGACGGTGCACGTGCGGATCGAAGGCAAGACGCGCACGCTCTTCGCGCCGACTGAGGTCACCGTCACCGCGTCGAACGCGCTCGAGGCGATCCAGCAGGCATCGCTCCTCGGAGAGATCTACTACCACCTCACGGTTGCGAGCTTCGGCACGTACGTCGACCAGGTCGGTCTCTACGGCGGCAGCGCCTCGAGCGGCTGGGTGTTCAAGGTGGACAACGTCTCGCCGCCCGTCGGCGCCGACGCCGTGCAGTTGAAGGACGGAGACCATGTGCTCTGGTACTACGCCGACTTCGGCCCGACCGGCGGCCCGCCGACGCTGGCGGTGACCGCCGCGAAGGGCTGCTACACCGCGACGGCCTTCGACGACAACGGCAAGGCGACCGCGGTCGGCGGCCTCGTCTGGCACGTCGGCTCGCGGAAGTCGGTCGCGGGGTCCGTCGGGAAAGCGTTCTGCCCCGGCAAGCACCCCGGTGTGCTCGTCCGCGCAACGGCGACCGGCGCCGTGCGTTCCAACGCGGTGAAGTGAGACCGGCGTTCCTCCTCGTGCTCGCGCTCGTCCTCGCCGGTTGCGGCGGGGGCGGGCGCGGCCACGGAGCGGTCACGCTGTGGGTGACGCGCGACCGCGGCACGCGCGTCCTCTACGCGGGGCAGGCGCCGGCCGGGCTGACGGCGATGCAGGCGCTCGAGCGCGAGCAGAAGGTGACGACGCGCTACGGCGGGCGCTACGTCCAGTCGATCGACGGCGTGCAGGGCAGCCTCGGCGCGCAGCGAGACTGGTTCTTCTTCGTCAACGGCATCGAGGCCGACCGCAGCGCCGCCGAGGTGAAGCTGCATCCCGGAGACATCGAGTGGTGGGACTACCGCTCGTGGAAGGGCGGCGCGATGAGCGTGCCCGTCGTCGTCGGCTCCTACCCCGAGCCGTTCCTGCACGGGACGCCCGGCAAGACGAGCGTCGTCGGCTCGAACCGCGAGGTGGCTGCGAAGATCGCTGCGCAGGTGCACGGCGTCGTGAATGCGAAGGCGACGCCTCGCAATTTCGTCGTGATCGGCGGCAGGCTTGCGCCGGACACGGCGCGGATCAAGCGGTTCCGGAGCGGAGTCCTGCTCGAGCTAGGCAACGCGGTGGCGCGGCGGCTCGCGCACGACCCGCACGCGTTGAGGTACCGCTATTGAGCGCGACGCCTGCAGCTGCGCTGCTCGCCGCGATCGCGGTCGCGGCACTCCTCGCGACGCACACGCTCTCCGTCGCGGCGATCGCAGCCGTCCTGCTCGTCGCCGCATTCCGCGCGCCCGCGCGCCGGCGCTGGCCGTACCTCCTCGGTACTCTGACGACCGGCGTCACCGTCTTCGCGCTGACGCCGTTCGTCGAGGTGATCGGCTCGCACCCCCTCTGGACGGGCCCGTCCGTGCCGGTGCTCGGGACGCTCGACGTGACGACGGAGGAGCTTCGGAACGGACTCTTCCAGGGGCTCCGCCTCGTCGATGTCGGGCTCGCGTTCGCGGTCTACGCGCTGCTGCTCGACCACGATCGTCTCCTCGCGGCGGCGGGTTGGGCCCGGCGCTCGACGCTCGCGGTCGCGCTCGCGACCCGTGTCGTGCCGCTGCTCGAGCGCGACGCGCGCGAGCTCGCGCTCGCGCTGCGCGGGCGAGGGGTCGAGCTCGCGCCGGTGCGCCGGCTCTCGCCGCTCCTCGCGGGCTCACTCGAGCGCGGCCTGAATCTCGCCGAGGCGATGGAGGCGCGCGGCTACGGGCGCCCCGGCAGGACGCGCGCCCCGAGCTCGCCGTGGACTGCCGTCGACCGCGTCGCCCTCGCGGGCGCCGTCGCCGTCATCGCCGTCGGTGCGCTGTGGCTGTAGCGGTCGTCTCGGCGCTCGGCTTCGCCTACACGGACGGTGCGCCCGTGCTCGCCGACGTGTCGCTCGAGCTGTCAGACGGCGAGCACGCCGTACTGCTCGGGCCGTCCGGCTCGGGCAAGTCGACGCTCCTGCGCGCGCTCGCCGGGCTCGTGCCGCACTTCCACGGCGGCGTCTTCTCGGGCAGCGTCGTCGTCGGCGGTATCGACACGCGGGAGGCGCGGCCGGCGCAGCTCGCGGGAACGGTCGCATCGGTCTTCCAGGATCCGGAGGATCAGATCGTGATGGCGAAGGTCGTCAACGAGGTCGCGTTCGGGCTCGAGAACATCGGGGTGAAGGCCGGCGACATCTGGGCGCGCTCGGAGGAGGCACTCGCGCTCGTCGGGGCCGAGCCGCTCTCGGGGCGCCTGACCGCGGAGCTCTCCGGCGGTGAGCTCCAGCGTGTCGTGCTCGCATCCGCGCTCGCGTTACGGCCGCGGCTCCTGCTGCTCGACGAGCCCACGTCGCAGCTGGATCCCGACGCGGCCGAGGCGTTCTTCGACCTCGTCGAGGGCCTGCCGTGCGCCGTGCTCGTGTCGGAGCAGCGGCCTGCACGCCCTCTTGCGCACGTCGACCGCGTCCTCTTCATGGACGGCGGGCGCATCGTCCTCGACGCGCCGCGTGCAGCTGCGCTCGAGTGGCTCGCCGCGCACCGTCCGCTCTATCTCCCGCACGCGCCCGAGCTCGTCTGCAGCGTGCGTGACGTGCGCTTCGTCTACGGCGACCGGCTCGCGCTCGACGCTGCCTCGCTCGAGGTGCGGCGCGGAGAGATCGTCGCGCTCGTCGGGCCGAACGGCGCGGGGAAGACGACGCTCGCGCAGATCGCCGCCGGTCTCCTCGAGCCGGATGCCGGGTCGGTCGTGCACGGTCGCGCCGCGTACCTCACGCAGGATCCCGGCCGCCACGTCGTTAGCGAGCACGTGCTCGACGAGGTGGCGCTTGGCTCGGACGAGTCGCGCGCGCGTGTTGTGCTCGCGAAGCTCGGTCTCGCGGAGCGGCTCGATCGCCATCCGCGCGACCTCTCGTCCGGCGAGCGCGAGCGGCTCGCGCTCGCAGCCGTGCTCGCGACCGAGCCGGATCTGCTCGTGCTCGACGAACCGACTCGTGGCGTCGACCCGGAGCGCAAGGCGGAGCTTGTGCGGCTCCTGCGGTCCGAGGCGTCTACACGGGGCACGCTCGTCGTGACGCACGACCTGCCGTGGGCGGCCGAGGTCGCGGACCGGGTCGTCGAGCTCGAGGTGCGGGAGGGAGTGCGTGCGTAGGCTTCTGTTGTGCTCGCTGGCGCTGCTCGTCGCTGCGCTCGTCGTGCAGGACGGCGCGCTCGCAACGGCGCTCGGCGCGCTCGCGCTCGTCGTCGCGGGCATCGCATGGTTCGAGGGCGGTACCGACTCGACGCGGGAGCTCGCCGTGATCGCGACCCTCGCGGCGGCGGCGGCCGCCGGGCGCGTGCTCTTCGCCGCCGTGCCGGGCGTGCAGCCCGTGACGGTGATCGCGATCGTTGCGGGCGCAGCGCTCGGGATGCGCGCCGGCGTCGCGACCGGCGCGCTCGCGGCGTTCGTTTCGAACCTCTTCCTCGGGCAGGGGATCTGGACGCCGCAGCAGATGCTCGGCTGGGGCGCGTGCGGCGCGATTGGCGCGCTGCTCGGCGGCGTCGTGCGCAACCGTTTCGCGCTCGCCGCCGTCGGCTTCGTGCTCGGCTTCGCGTTCAGCGCGAGCATGGACGTCTGGCTCTGGTACGGCTTCGCACCACACACGTGGGCCTCGCTGGTCGCGGTCGTCGGGCGCGGTCTCTGGTTCGATCTCTCGCACGCGATCGGCAACGTGGTGCTCGCGCTTGCCGTTGGGCCTGAGCTGCGGCGCATGCTCGACCGCTACGGCGCGCGCCTGCGGACGGTGGTCGTATGGGCGTAGCCGTCGCGCCGCTCCTCGCCGCGCTGACGCTCGCCGTCTCGCCGGCGTCGTTCGTGCAGGCGCACGCGCAGAACGGCGCGTTCGCCGAGTCGAACGGGACCGCCGATGCGCTGCTCACGTCGTGGGCGGTGCTCGGTCTGCGTGCGGTCGACCGGCCGGCGCCGGGCTCGCTCACCTACCTCCAGTCGCAGGAGGGATCGCTGCAGTCCGCGACGGATGTGGCGCTCGTCGCGCTCGCCGAGCAGGCGCTCGGCGGAGACGCGAGCGCGCTGCGCGCCAGGCTGCGGGTCTCGGCGAGCGGCCAGATCGGCGAGACGCTCAACTCGACGTACTGGGGCGTGCTCGCGCTCGGCCGCGCGTCCGGCGCGACCCGGCGTTTTCTGCTTGCGCACCAGGCGCGCAGCGGCTGCTTCGCGTGGGGGGCCGCCATCCAGCCGGACTCGAACGACACCGCCGCGGCGCTCGAAGCCCTGCGCGTCGCGCGCGTGACGGGCGCCCCGGTCGTGCGCGCGGTTCGCTGCCTGCGCACGTTCCAGAATCGCGACGGCGGCTTCGAGCTGGACCACGGCCGCGGCTCGGACGCGCAGTCGACCGCGTGGGCGATCCAGGGCTTCGCCGCTGCGAAGGTGAAGCCGCCGCGCAGCGCATTCGCCTATCTCGCGAAGCTGAAGCGCCCGGACGGCAGCTATCGCTATTCGGCGCGCTACGTGACGACGCCGGTGTGGGTCACCGCGCAGGTCCTGGCCGCGCTCGCGAAGAAGCCGTTCCCGCTCGGCCCCTGACCGCACAGGCCATGTCCGGACCGGACATGTAGGGGTCTGACCCCGGTTTTCGCTGCTCAGCGCGAAATTCGAATCATTTGTCGCACTTCTGCGACAGTTTTTCGTGGAGCCGCCACAACCGGGGTCTGACCCCGGTGTTAACAATTTTGTCTCGCCGCGCGGGGCCGGAGCGCTCGCCGCTCCATCTCACGGATACTCGGTAGGTGCGCGCGGCGATCCTGACGATCGGGAACGAGATCGTGTCCGGCGACACCGAGAACACGAACGCTTCCTGGCTCTCGCGGCGGCTCGAGGAGCTCGGCGTGAAGGTTGCCGTCAGCATCGCCGTCCCGGACGAGCTCGAGCCGATCGTCGAGGTCGTGCGGCGCGAGTCGGGGCGCGTCGACCACCTGATCGTCACCGGCGGGCTGGGCGGGACTCCCGACGACATCACCCGCGAGGCGCTCGCGGCGGCGTTCGAGGTGCCGCAGGAGAGCGTGCCGGCGCTCGCCGACGACCTGCGCTCGCGCTTCATCGGCGACCCGGAGTACGTCGCCCGCTGGGCGGAGCTCCCCGCCGGAGCGCGGCCGCTCGAGAACCCGCGCGGCGGCGCGCCCGGCTTCCTGATCCGGAACGCCTGGGTGCTGCCGGGGCTGCCGAGCGAGATGAAGGCGATGTTCGACCGCTACGCCGACGAGCTGCGCGCCGGCCGGCCGATCGGGGCGTGGCGGCGCCGCTACGCGACACGCGAGTCCACGATCACGCCCGCGCTCGTCGCGACGACGGCCCGCTGGCCCGAGGTTCTCGTCGGCTCGTACCCCGCGTTTTCCCCGGACGGACCCTCCGTCGAGGTCGTGCTCAAGTCGTCCGATCCGGCCCTGCTGGAAGCGGCCACGGCCTTTCTGGTGAGTGAGCTGGACCGCCTCACCTGATCGCTACTCTCGCCGGGTGGCCGCCTCTACACAGCCCGACGCCTACCTCGCCGACCTGAACCCCGCGCAGCGCGAGGCGGTGCTCACGACCGAGGGGCCGCTGCTCGTGATCGCCGGCGCCGGCTCGGGCAAGACGCGCGTCCTCACCTATCGCGTCGCGCACCTGCTCGTCGCCTGCGGCGTGAAGCCGAACGAGATCCTCGCGATCACCTTCACGAACAAGGCGGCGGGCGAGATGAAGGAGCGCGTCGAGCGCGCGCTCGGCCCGGTTGCGCGCGCGATCTGGATCATGACGTTCCACTCCGCGTGCGGCCGCATCCTGCGCCGCGAGGCGGAGCGGCTCGGCTACCGCTCGAACTTCACGATCTACGACCAGGCGGACCAGCTGCGCGTCGTCAAGGCGTGCCTCGAGGAGCTCGAGCGAGACCCCAAGCGCTTCGTCCCGCGCGGCATCCACTCGCAGATCTCGAACGCGAAGAACCAGCTGGTCGGCCCCGACGAGTACGCCTCGCGCGTCGCGAGCTTCTACGACCAGACCGTCGCCGACGTCTACTCCCTCTACCAGCGGAAGCTGTTCGGGTCGAACGCGGTCGACTTCGACGACATGCTGATGCTCACGGTCGAGGTGCTGCGCCGCTTCCCGGAGGCGCGCGAGAAGTGGTCGAAGGCGTTTCGCTACGTGCTCGTCGACGAGTACCAGGACACGAACCACGCGCAGTACACGCTGCTGAAGCTGCTTGCGGCGGAGCACCGGAACCTGATGGCCGTGGGCGACCCCGATCAGTCGATCTACTCCTTCAGGATGGCCGACATCCGCAACATCCTCGACTTCGAGCACGACTTCCCGAACACGAAGGTGATCCCGCTCGAGCAGAACTACCGCTCGACGAACACGATCCTGAACGCGGCGAATCACCTGATCTCGCACAACCGCGAGCGCAAGGAGAAGAACCTGTGGTCGGATCTCGGTGAGGGCGAGCTCGTTCGCGTCGTCGAGACGGAGGACGAGCATGCCGAGGCCCGCTTCGTCGCGGCCGAGATCGCCGGCCTGATCGAAGGCGGCTACAGCGCGCGCGAGATCGCCGTCGTCTACCGCACAAACGCGCAGAGCCGCGTGCTCGAGGACGTGCTCGTCCGGCAGGGGGTGGCCTACCAGGTGATCGGAGGCCCGCGCTTCTATGAGCGCGCCGAAATCAAGGATGCGATCGCCTACCTGCAGGTGGTCGACAACCCGTTCGACGCCGTCTCGCTGACCCGGATCGTCAACCGGCCGCGTCGCGGCATCGGCGATACGTCCCTCTCGCGCCTCGTCGGCTATGCGGACGGGCTCGGGGTCCCGCTGTGGGAGGCGACCGGCCGCGCCGCGGACGCCGGGCTCGCGGCGGCTGCGGTTCGCGCCGTGACGCAGTTCAGAAGCGCGCTCGAGACGCTGATGGCGACCGCGACCGACGCGAGCGTGGCGACCATCCTCGAGGCGACGCTCGACCGCACCGGATATCTCGAGGCGCTCGAGGCGGAGCGGACGATCGAGGCGCGGGGACGCATCGAGAACCTCGAGGAGCTCGTCGGCGTCGCGCGCGAGTACGACGCGGCTGCGCAGGAGCCGTCGCTGAGCGGCTTCCTGCAGGAAATCTCGCTGTACTCCGACCAGGATGCGATCCGCGACGGCGAGGACGACGGCGGCCAGGTGACGCTGATGACGCTGCACAACGCCAAAGGCCTCGAGTTCCGCGCCGTCTTCATGCTCGGCATGGAGGAGGGGATCTTCCCGCACGCGCGCTCGATCGAGGAGAACTCGCTCGAGGAGGAGCGGCGGCTCGCGTACGTCGGCATGACCCGAGCGCAGGAGCGGCTGACGCTGACACACGCCATGCGGCGGAGCCTCTTCGGGCGTAGCGAGGCGAACCTGCCGTCGCGCTTCATCGACGAGCTGCCCGAGCTCGGCGTGGAGCGCGAGCGGCTGCGGCCTGCATCCTGGTCCGACTACGGCCGCGCGACGGCGCAGCGCGAGATCGCGCCGCGCGAGCACGTGCCCGACCTCTCGACCGGCGACACGGTGCGCCACGCGTCGCTCGGCACCGGCATCGTGACGCGCATCGAGCCGGGCAACGTCGTCACGGTCCGCTTCGAGGACGGCAGCGAGCGACGGCTGATGCTGGACTACGCGCCGCTCGAGCGCATAGCGTAGGCCGGTGTCCATCGAGGTACGCCCCACCGCGTCGGTGGACGAGCTGCGCGACGCGCTCAACGTGATCAGCCACTACTTCGGGACCGAGAACCAGCTCGAGGACGCCGAGCGCTTCGCGCAGTGGATCGACCTCGAGCGCATGCACGCCGCATGGGACGGCGACCGCATCGTGGGCGGTGCAGGCGCCTTCAGCTACCTGGTGTCGGTGCCGGGCGGCGAGGTGCCGGCCGCGGGCGTCACCGTCGTCGGCGTGCTGCCGACGCACCGTCGCCGCGGCGTCCTGACCGAGATGATGAAGGCGCAGCTCGAAGACAGCCGCGTACGCGGCGACCTGGTCGCTTACCTGTGGGCCTCCGAGGGGACGATCTACGGCCGCTACGGCTACGGCCTCGCCTCGCGGATGGGCTCGATGTCGCTCGCCAGGGAGCGCACGGCGTTCGCGCAGCCGTTCACGCCGCGCGGCACGGTCAGGCTGCTCGACCTCGACGAGGCCGCGCGGCTCTTTCCGCCGCTCTACGAGCAGGTGCGCACACAACGGGCCGGAATGTTCCTGCGCAGCCCGACGTGGTGGGAGACGCGCAACCTCTTCGACGACCCCGCGCGCCGCCAGGCAGGGCCGCTCCACCGCGCGCTGCTCGAGCTCGACGGAGCGCCCGCCGGGTACGCGCTGTACCGCGTCAAGCAGGAGTGGCAGGCGGGGTCGACCGCCGGCACGGTGACGATCCGCGAGGCCTTCGCGCCGACGCCGGAGGGCACGCGCGAGTTGTGGCGGTGGCTCTTCGACTTCGACTGGACGTCCCAGTTCTCCGCCGACTTCCTCCCGCTCGACCATCCGCTCTTCCTGCTCCTCGCCGAGCCGCGCCGGTTGCGCTTCGCGGTCAACGAGGGCGTGTGGCTGCGGCTGATCGACGTCGGCGGCGCGCTCTCGGGCCGCACCTATGCGGGCGACGGCGAGATCGTCCTCGACGTCGCCGACGCCCTGCTCCCGGAGAACGCCGGCCGCTGGCGCGTCAACGGCGGGGGTGCGGAGCGGACGACTGCCGCGGCGGATCTCCGGCTCGACGTCGCGAGCCTCGCCGGCGTCTACCTCGGGGGCTTCGGGTTCGGCGAGCTGGTGCGCGCGTCGCGCGCAGAGGAGCTCACATCCGGTGCCGCCGGCCGTGCCGACGCGCTCTTTCACACCGGCGTGCTGCCGTGGTGCCCGGAGATCTTCTGACCCGGCGCGGTGCGCTCGTCGACGTCGCCTGGCCGGCCGTCGCGGCGCTCGTGATCCTCGTCCTGACCTGGCAGACGACCTCGCTGACCGCCACCGCCGGGCTCGACCCGTCGTGGATCGCCGGGCTGCATCTCGCGCACCGCAACGGCGTCGAGTTCGGGCCGCACTTCGTCTGGACCTACGGCCCGCTTGGCTTCCTGGCGTTCCCGCTCGCCGTCACGAGCGCGACACTCGCGGCGGCGCTCGCGTTCGTGCTCGTCGCGCAGTTCGCGTTCTGCTACCTGCTCGTGCGCCGAGCGGCATCCGCGTTCGCTGCCCCGCTCGCGGTCGTGCTCGCCTACATCGTCGTCGCGCTGCCGGTCGCGCACGCGGACCTGCTGCTCCTGATCGTCTTCCTCTACGCGCTGTGGGCGCTCGACGAGCCCGCGACTGCGGTTGCGCGCGCGTTCCCGGCCGTCGCCGGGGTGCTGGCGGGAATCGCGATGCTCCTGAAGACGAACACCGGTGCGGCCGCGGTCGGGATCGCGATCGTCGCGGCGTGGGGGCTCTGGCCGCAAGGCCGCCGCTGGC
>JAICTB010000006.1 GCA_025936595.1 Thermoleophilia bacterium
CGGAACCGTTCCGTCGTCTGCGACGTCGACGGCGAGCGCGTCGCCCTCGAGTCGAACGCGAACGGTGGCCCTCGCCGGGGCGGCATGCTTGAGCACGTTCGTCAGCGCCTCCTGGACGATGCGATACGCCGCGAGCTCCACCGCCGGGGCGAGCGGGGGCAGGCCGTCGTCGAGCTCCAGCTCGACCGGAACGCCTGCGGCCCGAACGGACTCGGCGAGTTGCTCCAGCTGGGCGATACCCGGCTGCGGCGTCAGGAGTTCGGCGCCGTCGTCGTCTTCGCGCAGCACTCCGAGCAGGCGCCGCATCTCGACGAGAGCCTCACGGCCGCTGCGCTCGATCTTTTCGAGCGTTGACGCACTCGCGCCTCCTGCGCGGGCCCCGGCCGCCTGGAGGACGACCACGCTCAGATTGTGCGAGACGATGTCGTGGAGCTCCCGCGCCATGCGCGCGCGCTCGCCTGCGACTGCCGCCGCCGCTTCCCGCTCGATCCCCGCCGTCCGCTCCGCGAGGAGCGTCGCCTCCCGGCGGCTATGGATCCACAGGCCGCCGAGCCACATGGTGACGAAGATGACGCAGAAGAACGCCGCCGACCACTCCTCGCTCGACTGACCCGTCTGGACGTTCCGGTCGAACCACGTGAAGATCGCGTAGCCGATCGCGAAGCCGGCGAGCCCGGTCAACGCGTGTCGCCGCGTGCCGTATGCCGCGACGGAGTAGGTCGCGACACCGATCGCAAAGATCACCTCGAGGCCCTCCGCCGAGTTGCTCGTCCAGGCGGACTGCAGGTCGACCCCCAGCAGCACGAGCAGGGAGGCCGCAAGCGGCGCGGTGCGCCGCCACGCGAGGGGCATGTCGAGGAGCAGAGGCCAGCCTGCGACGAGCCACGTCGGTCCCGCGATCGGATTCCCGAACCGCGGGTCCACCACGACGAAGACGGTCAGAGCCGCGCCGACCGCTGCGATCCCGATGTCGAGCCACGGTGGACGGCGAAGCATGCGAACGACGCTATCGCCGTCGCGGGAGCCTCGCATCATCCGAACGGCTCGACGGCTTCATCCTTGCGGATGTGGCGATTCCGCCGGGCGGACGCAGACGCGGAGCGTCGTGAGCGCGAGGCTCGGTCGGTCAACGAACCGGAGGAGTCACATGACCGTCCAGCAGTTGCCCAGCCTCGTCAACCGGGTCGCGCTTGTCGCGGCGCCGCTTCTGTTCGCACTCTCGGCCCTCGCGATCCCGGCGCTGAAGAGCGGCGACACCGCCCAGCTCGAGCTGATCGCGTCGCACCCGACTGGGTGGTACCTCTTCACGGTCTTCTCGCTGGTCGGCTCGGCGGCGCTCATTCCCGCGTCGGTCGGGCTGATGCAGGCGACCCGCGAGGCGGCGCCGTCCACCTCGATCGTCGGCGCCGGACTGCTCGCCGTTGGCGGCTTCGTCGCGCTCGCCGATTCGGCAACGCAGCTCGTCTACTGGCAGATGGGAAGCCAGGCAGATCGTCCGCAGATGACGGCGCTTCTGAACCGGTACGAGAACGCACCGGGCGCGAACGTCATCTTCATGATCGGCGCACTTGCGCTCGTGGTGGGAGCTATCCTGCTCGCCGTCGCGCTCGTCCGGGCACACGCTGCGCCCGTCTGGGCGTCTGTCTGCGTTCCTGTCGGGATGATCCTGAACATCGGCTCGTTCATGGGGAGCAGCAAGGTGTTGCTGATCGTGAGCTCGCTCGTGCTGCTCGCCGGCTTCGGCAGCGTCGCGCGACGCGGCGAGCGTGTCGTCCGTCGGCCTGCCGCCGCGGCCTCGGTACAGTAAGCATGTGGCAGTCAGCTCTGCAAAGGCACTCGAGGTTGAGCGTCTGCGCGCCGATTTCGCCGTCTTCGACGAGCTCGTCAACGGCAAGCCGGTCGCGTACCTCGACTCGGCTTCCTCCACGCAGAAGCCCCGGCAGGTGCTCGATGCGATGCGCGAGTTCTACGAGCACTCGTACGCGAACGTGCACCGCGGCGTCTACACGCTCGCCGAGCGTGCGACCGAGGGCTACGAAGGTGCGCGCGAGAAGGTGCGCGCGTACATCAACGCGCCGTCGAACCGCGAGGTGATCTTCACGCGCAGCGCGACCGAGGCCCTCAACCTGATTGCGTACTCCTGGGGGCTCGAGAACCTCGGCGCGGGCGACGTGGTCGTGATCACCGAGCTCGAGCACCACGCGAACTTCGTGCCGTGGCAATTCATCGCGAAGAAGACCGGCGCGCAGTTCGCGCACATCCCGATCGACGACGCCGGTGAGCTGCAGCTCGACGCGCTCGACGAGATCGCGGCGCGCGGCAACGTGAAGGTCGTCGCGAACAATCTCGTCTCGAACACGCTCGGCACGATCAACCCCGTCGAGAAGCTCGCCGTGTGGGCGCACGAGCACGGGGCGATCATGGTCGTCGACGCGGCGCAGGCCGCGCCGCACCGGCACATCGACGTGCAGGCGCTCGGCTGCGACTTCCTCGCGTTCTCGTCGCACAAGGTGTGCGGACCGAGCGGCGCAGGCGCCCTGTGGGGGAGGCGCGAGCTGCTCGATGCGATGCAGCCGTTCAACTTCGGCGGCGAGATGATCCGTTCGGTCTCGCTGGAGCGGACGAGCTGGAACGAGCTGCCGTACAAGTTCGAGGCTGGTACACCGGCGATCGCGGAGGCCTACGGCTTCGGCGTCGCGCTCGACTACGTCTCCGAGATCGGGCTCGACGCGATCGAGGCGCACGAGCACGAGCTGGTCGTGCACGCGATGGAACAGCTTGCCGAGATCCCGGGCGTGCGGATCTTCGGCCCGCCGGCCGACCGCCGCACCGGCATCGTCAGCTTCGAGGTCGCGAACGTGCACCCGCACGACGTCGCGCAGATCCTGAACTGGGAGGGTGTCGCCGTCCGTGCGGGCCACCACTGCACGCAGCCGCTGATGACGCGCCTCGGCGTGGCCGCGACGACGCGCGCGAGCTTCTACCTCTACTCGACGCACGAGGAGATCGACCGCCTCGTCGCCGGCCTGCTCAAGGTCAAGGAGACGTTCGGCGCCTGATGAGCGAGCTCGAGCAGATGTATCGCGAGGTGATCCTGGACCACTACAAGAACCCGCGCGGGCACGGCGCGCTCGACCCGGCGGACGCGACCGCGGAGGGGCAGAACCCGCTCTGCGGCGACGAGGTGACGATCTTCGTTCGCTTCGGCGAGGACGGCGAGACGATCGACGACGTCGGCTTCGAGGGCCGCGGCTGCGCGATCTCGCAGGCGGCGACGTCGATGCTCACCGAGCTCGTCAAGGGCCGCACGGCGAGCGAGGTGGCGTCGCTCCCGAAGGAGGACCTGCTCGAGGAGATCGGCATCCCGCTGACGCCGATCCGCCTCAAGTGCGCGATCCTCGGCCTCGGCGTGCTCAAGGTGGCGCTCCATCGCGCGAAGGGCACGCCGCTCCCGCCCGAGTGGCAGGGGCTCGCCGACGACCTGACGATCTAGTGGCATAGTGGCGAAGATCGACGTCGCGCCGATCGCGGAGTTCCCGCCAGGCTCCACGAGAATCGTCACGGTCGGCTGGACCTCGATCGGCGTCTACAACTGCAACGGCAATCTCTACGCGATCGAGGACCGCTGCTCCCACGACGACGGGCCGCTCTGCGAGGGCGACTGGGACGAGGATCTCTGCCGTGTCGTCTGCCCGCGCCACGGCTCCGCCTTCGATCTCGAGACCGGAATCCCGCGCTCGCTGCCTGCGTTCGAGCCCGTGCCGGTCTATCCGGTCAGCGTGGAGGACGGCATCGTCAAGGTCGAGGTGGTCGATTGATCCGCTGCTGGGAGAGCGCCGATCCGCTCTACAACGCCTACCACGACGAGGAGTGGGGGCTGCCGGTGCGCGACGAGCGCGGGCTCTACGAGCGGCTGTGCCTCGAGGGGTTCCAGTCCGGGCTCTCGTGGCTGACGATTCTCCGCAAGCGCGACGGCTTCCGCGCGGCCTTCGAGGGCTTCGAGCCGGAGCGGGTCGCCGCCTTCGACGAGCGCGATGTCGCGCGGCTCCTCGGGGACGCGTCGATCGTCCGCCACCGCGGCAAGATCGAGGCGGCGATCGCGAACGCGCGCGCGACGATCGCGCTGCGGGAGACGACGCCGCTCCACGAGCTCTTCTGGGCCTACAGGCCGGCCACCCACGCCACACCCCGCTCCCAGGCCGACTGGCACGCCTCGACACCCGAGTCCGGCGCACTCGCGAAAGCGCTCCGGAAGGCTGGTTTTCGCTTCGTCGGCCCGACGACCGTATACGCGGCGATGCAGGCCTGCGGGGTCGTCAACGACCACCTCGCCGGCTGCTCGGTGCGCGAATCGGTCGAGGCGCGACGTCTGTCCTGACCCATGCGCTAGATTTTGGGTTATCCGCGGAAAGGAGGTGGTCCGGCGTTGGAGACTTCAAGTACGGGCAGTGGAGGTACCAGCTCGTAGAGGCGTGTCCCCGTGACCTGACGGGAATCGCCTAGCCAGCGTGGGGGACTCGCGTGACGCGCCGCCTATCGGCCGGAAGCGCCTCTACGAAGTCCAAGCTGGTAACCGCAGAAAAGGGGCCCCTCGGGGCCCCTTTTCTGGTTGTTCCGACAACACGTTGCAGCGCGCCCCACCCGCGCCGCCACTTGCGCTCACCCGATTCAGGCGGCGCGGCGGAGTTGCTCATCGAGCGGGACGAGCGGGAGCTGGAAGGTATCGACGGCATCCGTTCCGGAGACAACATTGTCGGTGCCCTGGAGCATCGTCACCTGGTCGACGGTCAGCGGCGCGCCGGGCAGGCGCTGCGTGAGCTGCGCGCCGGCGCGCGCGACGCCGAACGGCACGTGGACGAGCCGCCGGCGCTTGCCGAGCACCCTGGCGATCGCGAGGTAGAGCTCGTTCCAGTCGACGACGTCGGGGCCGCCGATCTCGAAGGTGCGATTCGCCGCGCTCGCCGCATCGAGCGCGTGTGCGAAATACGCGGCGACATCGTCGACCCAGATCGGCTGCGAGCGCTGCAACCCCGGCCCGATCACCGTCACGATCGGCGAGTAGCGCACCTGCCTCAGGAAGGTTTGCAGCGCGCCGCCGTCGCGGCCGAAGACGAAGCTCGGACGGAAGATCGTGTACGCGAGTCTCGAGCCGGTCACCGCCTGCTCCTCCTCCCATTTGGCGGCGTAGTAGGGAACGGCGTCCTTCGAGGTTGCGCTCGTTCCGAGGGCGCTCATCAGCACGAACCGCTCGACGCCGGCGTCCTCCGCCGCTCGCACGAGGTTCGCCGTCCCCTCCGCCATCACGCGGTGGAAGTCGGTCGCGCTCCCCTTGAGCAGCGCGACGAGGTGGATGACGTGGGTGCAGCCGTCGCTCGCCGCCCGCAGACTCGCCGGATCCGTGACGTCGCCGGTGACGAGCTCCGCGCCCCAGCCGGCGAGCCTCGCGCCGCGTTCGGGCCTGCGCACGAGCACGCGGACGTCGCGCTCCTGCGCGCGCAGCGCGTGCACGATCTTCGGGCCGATGAACCCCGTCGCGCCGGTGACGAGGACCTTCACGATGCGAAGTTCTGCCAGTAGCGCGACGGCGTCGGCCCGCGCTGGCCCTGGTACTTCGACCCGAGCGACGAGCTGCCGTACGGTGTCGAGGTCGGCTCGGAGAGCTGCATGAACGAGATCTGGCCGATCTTCATGGAGTGGTAGATCGTGATCGGGAGGTTCGCGACGTTCGACAGCTCGAGCGTCACGTGACCGTCCCAGCCGGGGTCGATGAAGCCCGCGGTCGAGTGGATCAGAAGCCCCAGGCGACCGAGGCTCGACTTCCCTTCGAGCCGCGCGACGAGGTCGTCCGGCAGCGTCACGCGTTCGAGCGTCGAGCCGAGCACGAATTCGCCCGGGTGCAGGATGAACGGCCGCTCGTCATCGATCTCGACTTCCTCCGTCAGCTCTTCCTGCGGCTCCTTGACGTCGATGAATGGATAACGCGCGTTGTGGAACACGCGGAAATAACGATCGACGCGCACGTCCACGCTCGAAGGCTGCAGCAGAGCGTCGTCGTATGGATCGATGCCGATGCGCCCGCCGGCGATCAGCTTCGCAATCGTGACGTCGGAGAGAACCACCGACTCGATTCTCTCACTTCGCCGGCAGGTAGAAGCGCTCGGTGTACTCGATCACGGCGCGCTGCATCGAAAAGCGTGGGGCGAGCAGTGCGATCGAGCTCTTCATCAGCGCGAGCCACGCTTCGCGGTCGGCGTATGCCGGGAGCACCTTCTCCTCCAGTACGCGGTAGAGCTGTTCGGCATCCGCGTCGTCGGAGACACCGTCGAGCGCCCAGCCGAACGCCGGATCGTAGGCCTCGGCCCACCAGCCGTCGAGCACCGAGAGGTTGAGGACGCCGTTCACGGCAGCCTTCATGCCGCTCGTCCCCGACGCCTCGTGCGGGCGGCGCGGCGTGTTCAGCCAGACGTCGCAGCCCGGGATGATCGTGCGGGCGAGATCGATGTCGTAGTCCTCGAGAAAGACGACGCGGCCCGCGAGGCTCGGGTCGCGCGAGAGCTCGACGATCCGCTGCATCACGTCCTTCCCCGCGACGTCCTGCGGGTGCGCCTTTCCGGCGACGACGATCTGGACGGGGAGGGCGAGCAGTCGCTCGAGATCGGAGAAGACGAGCCCGGCACGCTTGTATGTCGCAAAGCGGCGCGCGAAGCCGATCGTCAGTCGCGTCGAGTCGAGGCCGGTCATCTGCATCAACCGCTCCTTGCGCGCCGCGTGTACCTCCCAGAGCGCTGCGCGGTCGAGCTCGAGCGCCGCCTCCCAGTTCGCCTCGCGCGGCGGAGCGTCGGGCCGCACGCCGGCGGAGCGGAGGAGCTCGTCGAGCTCCGGGGCGAGCCAGGTGCCGAGATGGACGCCGTTCGTGACGAAGCCGATCTGCGGGTCGTCGTGCGGCCAGAGTGCGGCCCACATCTCGCGCGCCACCTCTCCGTGCAGCTCCGAGACGCCGTTCGCCGCGGCCGAGAGGCGCAGCGCGAGCGGTGTCAGGCCGAAGCCGTCGCTTCCGGGCGCGCGGCCGAGCGCGAGCAGCGCATCCTTCGAGAGGCCTGCGCTCGTCGCGAGGTCGCCGATGTAGCGGACGACGAGCTCGTCGCCGAACACCTCGTTGCCCGCGGGGACGGGCGTGTGCGTCGTGAAGATCGTCGAGCGCCGGATCTGCTCGAGCGCGTCGTCAGTGGACGCTCCCGCCTCGACGAGCGCGCGGGCCCGCTCGATTGCAAGGAAGGCCGAGTGGCCCTCGTTGACGTGGAAGACGCTCGCTTCCACGCCGAGCGCCGCGAGCGCCCGGACACCCCCGACTCCGAGCAGGAGCTCCTGCCGGATCCGGTGCTCGCGGTTGCCGGAGTAGAGCGCGTCGGTGAGCAGATCGACGTCGAGGAGGTAGAGCGGGACGGAGCCGACGTCGTGGCGCCAGACGGCGGCGGTGACCGTCTCATCGGCCAGCTCCACCTCGACCGAGACAGGCTCGCGCACGAGACCGAGCGCCTCCGGGTCGAGCGCCTCGTAGGTCTCCGTCTGGCGGCCCTCGGGCGAGAGCCCCTGCGTGAAGTACCCGCCGCGGTAGAAGAGGCCGACGCCGACGAGCGGGATGCCGAGCTCGGCGGCCGCCTTCAGGTGGTCGCCCGCGAGGACGCCGAGCCCGCCCGAGTAGATCGGAAGGCGCGCTTCAAGGCCGAACTCCATGCTGAAGTACGCGACGAGCAGGTCGCCGCCGTCGTCACCGTGCTTCCGCGACCACCAGGTCGCGAGGTCGGTTCTCGTGTCGGTCGTCTGCATGCGAGCTCGCAGCACCGTACCGAACCGCGCTGGACGGACCAGACCGGTACCGCCCTCCCCTTCGCTACGCTCGTCTCATGGCCGTGACGCGCGCGATCGAGCTGAAGACCACCGTGCCCGGGCCCCGGTCCCGGGAGGTGCTGGACCGGATCGCGGCCTGCGTCGCCGCGCCCTTCTCGATCACCTTCCCGGTCGTCGCTGCCTCCGCACGCGGCGCGCTCGTCACCGACGTCGACGGGAACACGTTCATCGACTTCGCGGGGGGCGTCGGCTGCCTGAACGTCGGCCACTCGCACCCGCATGTGGTGCAGGCCGCCCAGGAGCAGCTCGACCGCTTCTCACACACGGATTTCACCGTCGTCCCGTACGAGGTGTACGCGACGCTCTCGGAGCGCCTGCTCGCGCTCGCGCCGTTCACGGGGCCTGCGAAGGCGGCGTTCTTCAACGCAGGCACTGAGGCCGTCGAGAACGCGGTCAAGTTCGCGCGGGCCTTCACCGGCCGCCACGCGGTGATCGGCTTCGAGGGAGCCTTCCACGGCCGCACCTATCTCTCGCTCGCGCTCACCTCGAAGACGCATCCGTACAAGCAGGGGCTCGGGCCTTTCGCGCCGGAGGTCTACCGCGTGCCGTTCAACGACCTGTCTGCGCTCCGGCGCGCCTTCCAGACGCTCGTCGCGGCAGAGGACGTCGCGGCGATCGTGTTCGAGCCGGTGCAGGGCGAGGGTGGGTTCATCCCCGCGACGGAGGACTTCGTCCGCGGCCTGCGCGAGATCTGCGACGAGCGCGGGATCGTCCTCGTCTGCGACGAGGTGCAGAGCGGCTTCGCGCGCACCGGGCGCTTCTTCGCGATCGAGCACTTTGGCGTCGAGCCCGACCTGATCACGGTCGCGAAGTCGATCGCCATGGGCATCCCGCTCTCGGGCGTGCTCGGTAAGGCCGCGATCATGGACGCACCCGTCGCGGGCGGCGTCGGCGGCACGTTCGTCGGCAATCCCGTCGCGCAGGCTGCCGCGCTCGCAGTCCTCGACGTGATCGAGGACGAGGGCCTCGTCGAGCGCTCGGCCGCGATCGGCGAGACGATGCGGGCGCGCATGGAGGCGTGGCAGTCACGCTGGCCGCTGATCCGCGACGTCCGCGGCATCGGCGCGATGATCGCGATCGAGCTGGCCGGCGAGGACGGGGCGCCGGCGACGGAGCACGCCTCCAGGATCGTCGACGAGGCGCTCGCGCGCGGCCTGCTGCTCCTGAAGGCGGGCGTGGCCGGGAACTGCATCCGCGTGCTCGTTCCGCTTGTGATCTCGGATGCGGAGCTCGACGAGGCGCTGGACGTCTGGGAATCTGCGCTCGACGCCGCGCTTTAGCAACGTTCGGCCGGGGGTAGGCTCACCTCGATGGTGATCGGGGAGATCCTCTCGGACCGCTACGAGCTCGAGGAGCTGGCGGGCACCGGCGGCATGTCGAGTGTCTATCGCGCGCACGATCGCCTGCTCGACCGCAAGGTCGCGCTGAAGATCCTTCATCAGCAGTACACCGAGGACGCCGAGTACGTCGAGCGCTTCCGCCACGAGGCGCGTGCCGTCGCGGCGCTCTCGCATCCGAACATCGTCACCGTGATCGACCGTGGGGAGCACGCCGGCCGCCAGTTCATCGTCTTCGAGTACATCGAGGGCGAGAATCTGAAGCGGCTGATCGAGCGGCGGGGACCGGCCCCCGTCGAGCAGGCGCTCGAGCTTGCGATGCAGATCGCACGCGGGCTTTCGTTCGCGCACCAGCAGGGTCTTATCCATCGGGACGTGAAGCCGCAGAACATCCTCCTGAACGGCGACGGCCAGGCGAAAGTGACGGACTTCGGCATCGCGCGCTCACTCGACGTCAAGCACGGGATGACGCAGACGGGCACCGTGCTCGGTACGTCGGACTACATCGCGCCGGAGCAGGCGCAGGGGCACCGGGTGGACGAGCACACCGACGTCTACTCACTCGGCATCGTTCTCTACGAGCTCCTGACGAGCGACGTGCCGTTCCCCGGGGAGAACTTCGTGGCCGTCGCGATGCGCCACATCAACGAGGAGCCGCCGTCGATCCGGGAGAGGCGCCCCGACGTGCCGCCGCGGGTGGAAGCGGCCGTCCACCGCGCGATGGCGAAGGATCCCGAGGCGCGGTTCCCGACCATGCGCGACTTCTGCCTGGAGCTCGAGGCGTGCCACGCCGAGCTGCAGGGAACGCAGATCATCGCACCGCGGCCGGCGGCTCCCACCCGCCGCCGGAGCGGTGTCTCTCCGTGGCCGTTCGTGCTGGCACTCGCCGTGCTGATCGCGATCGGGGCCGTCATCGCCGTGCTCCTGATCGGCCGCTCGAACGGCGGCTTGCCGACCGGCGTCGTCGAGGGCGGCGGCACGGTGCATCTCGCGGCCGTCACGGCGTACGACCCGCAGGGGACGGGCGTTCCGGGCGAGCACAACGCCGACGCGCCGAAGGCGACGGACCATCAGGCCGACACGTACTGGGAGACCGAGCGCTACCGGGACTCGCCGAGCCTCGGCAAGGACGGTGTGGGCCTCGTGCTCGACGCGGGCCGGAACGTCCAGCTGCAGAAGCTCGGCTTCGCCACGGAGACGCCGGGCTTCACGGCCGAGATCAGGGCCGGCGACTCGAAGACGGGGCCGTTCCCGGACGTCGTCGCGGGGCCGCAGCGGGTCGACAAGCAGGCGCGCTTCACGATCGCGAGCGGCCGGCACCGCTACTACGTGATCTGGATCACGCGGCTCGGCGTCGGCTACCCGACGGCGCGCATCAACGAGGTCAGCGCGAACTGAGCCCACGCTGCGTGCGCGGGCCCGGCACGGCAGAACCGGGGTCAGACCCTCCATGTCCGGTTCGGACATGGCCGAGCGCGGCGGCGCTGGGAGGAATTGCGCAGCCGCCCGAGGCTCAATAGACGAGGTTGCGGCGGCGTTCGAAGCGCTCGACCGCGAGCTCGGCGAGGCGGTCGAGGAGCTCGGCGTACGGGATGCCCGAGGCCTCGAAGAGCCGCGCGTAGACGCTCGTCGACGTGAAGCCGGGGATCGTGTTCAGCTCGTTCACGAGCACCTCGCCGTCGTCGCGGACGAAGAGGTCGGCCCGCGCCATCCCCTCGCAGTCGGTCGCGACGAACGCACGGACGGCGAGCTCTTGCGCACGCTCGACCTGCTCGGGCGTGATGCGCGCGGGTATCACGAGATCCATCTCGCCCTCGTCGTACTTCGCCTCGAAGTCGTACCACTCGTTCCGCGTGACGACGATCTCGCCGGGCAGCGACGCCGTCGGCTCCAGGTTGCCGAGCACGCCGACCTCGACCTCGACGCCGGAGACGAAGCGCTCGACGAGCACCTTCTCGTCGTGCTCGAACGCGAGAGCCACGCCGCGTGCGAGCTCGTCTTCGTCGTGCGCCTTCGTGATTCCGACGCTCGACCCGAGGCGCGCCGGCTTGACGAAGCAGGGGTAGCCGAAGGGATTCCGCGGCGCGTCGCCCGGCCGGAGCGTGACGTTCTCCGTCACCGGCACGCCGTGGTCGCGAAGGACCGCCTTGAAGAGGTCTTTGTCCATGCAGAGCGCGGAGCCGAGCACGCCTGCGCCGACGTAGGGCACGTTCGCGAGCTCGAGCAGCCCCTGCACGGTGCCGTCCTCGCCGAACGGCCCGTGTAGCACCGGGAAGACGACGTCGACGCCGGAGAGGGTCGTTGCCACTTCCTTGCCGGGGAGCCGCCCAGCGGCCTCGATCGCCTTCGTGCCGGTGCCGAGCTGCCAGCGTCCCGCGCGGTCGATCTGCACCGTAACGACCTCGTTCCCGGTGCCCTCGAGCGCCTCGATCACGCTTGCGGCGGACGCGAGCGAGATCGGGTTCTCGCTCGAGCGGCCGCCGAGGATGACGGCGATCCGCCGGCTCACGGGGTCGTCGTCGTCGTCGTCCCGTCGCCGCCGGGCGTCCCCTGCTGCAGCTGCCCGACGTTGATGATCACGACCTCGCCGCTCTTCGCATCGGAGTTCGCTGCGGGGTCCTGGCTGATCACGATCCCGTCCTGGCTCGGGTCGGTCACCGGGACGAAGGTCACGGCCGGGGTCAGGCCGGCGCCGGTCAGGAGCGACTCGGCGGTCGCCTGGTCCTGGTTTCGCACGTCGGGCACCTGCGTCGTCGCCGGGCCCTTCGACACGGACAGCGTGATCGTCGAGCCCTTGTCGACGGGCGTGCCGGGCGGAGGATCCTCCGCGGCGACGACGCCCTCCGCCTTGTCGGACTGGATGTCGACGCGCGAGACGACGAAGCCCCGCCCCTCGAGCGCCGACTTGGCATTCGCGTACGGCTGGTCGCGCACATCCGGCACCGGGACCGGCTTCGCGCCGCGCGAGACGTTGATGCGCACCGACGTCCCCTTGATGACCATGTCGCCGGGCGACGGGAACTGTCCGGTGACCGTGTCCGGCTGCGCGGGCGAGTAGATCCTGACGACGTGCGGGTTCAGCCCGGCCTGCGCGAGCGCCGTCACCGCGTCCGTGACGCTCCGGTTGCGCACGTCCGGCACCGTGACCTTCGGCTTGCCGGTGGAGACCGTCAGCGTGATCGTCGAGCCCTTGCCGACGCGCGCGCCGCCGCCGGGATTCTGCTCCGACACCTGTCCTCTCGGCACCGTGTCGTCGGACGCGGTCAGCACGACGGGGTTCAGCCCCGCCTCCTTGATCTTCAGGACCGCGAGCTGCCGCTGGAGGAGCACGACCCCCGGCACCGAGATCGGCTTGTTCGAGTTCAGCTGGTCCTGGATCTTCGTGTAGAGGAACCAGCCGCCGATCGCACCGGCGATGATCAGCCCGAGCGCGAGCAGCCACGGCCACACCGAGCGGCCGCGCGGCGGCTCCTCGTAGTCGTAGTAGGCGTTCGGGCGGCGGTAGGCGGGCGGCACCGGCGGCGGCGCGACGGCGGAGCGGGGCCGCTGGATCATCGTCTGTGCGCTCGAGACGCCGGCGCCCGAGAGCACCTGCGTCATCGCGTCCTCGGTCTCGCGCGCGACCGCGACGCCGCGGGCGACGCGCGCGAGGTCGGCGTCCATCTCCTCCGCCGACTCGTAGCGCTGGTCGGGATCCTTCGCGAGCGCGCGCATGACGATCGCATCCAGATCGTGCGGCACGTCGGGGCGGAGCTTCGACGGCGGCTCCGGCACCTGCGACAGGTGCTTCATCGCGATCTCCACGGGCGTGTCGCCGGTGAACGGGACATGACCCGTCAGCATCTCGTAGAGCACGATCCCGAGCGAGTAGAGATCGGAGCGTGGGTCGACGGGCGCCCCGCGCGCCTGCTCGGGTGAGAGGTACTGCGCGGTGCCGACGATCGAGCCAGCCTCGGTCATCTGCGACGCACCGGAGCGCGCGATACCGAAGTCCGTCACCTTCAGGCGGCCGTCGGAGCCGACGATGATGTTGTGCGGCTTGATGTCGCGATGCACGATTCCGTTGCGATGCGCGAACGAGAGCGCGCCGAGGATCTGGCGCGCGTAGTCGATGGCGATCGGCACGGGTGTCGGCCCATTCCGGATCAGCAGCTCCTTGAGCGTCCGCCCGTCCAGGAACTCCATCGCGATGTAGTAGGTGCTCTCGGCATAGCCGCGGTCGAAGATCGAGACGATGCTCGGATGGTTCAGCCCGGCCGCACTCTGCGCCTCTCGGCGAAAGCGCTCGACGAATTGCTCGTCCGAGGCGTGCCGGTCGTTCAGCAGCTTTAGCGCGACCTGGCGGCCGAGCTCCTGGTCCTCCGCGAGATAGACGTCCGCCATCCCGCCCGAGCCGAGCTTGCGCTTGATCACATAGCGCTTGTCGAACGTGCGGTCGATCAATGTGTCCGACGACGTCATACGGAACCGGCTACCCCTTCGACGCAGCGGGCAGGATTGCCTGCATCAGCTGCTTGGCGATCGGGGCGGAGACCGAGCCGCCGAAGCCGTTGAGGGAATGCTCGACGACGACGGCGCCCGCGACCTGCGGGTTGTCGGCGGGCGCGAAGAAGATGAACCACGCGTCGTAGACGTGATTCAGGCCCGTCTCCGCCGTTCCCGTCTTGCCGGCGACCTTGATGCCGGGAATCTGTGCGGCCCCGCCGGTGCCGCCGGTGACGACCGCCTGCATCATCACGTTCAGCTCCGCCGCGGTCTTCGGTTTCATCGCGTGCTTCCAGACGTGCGGCTTCACCTTGAGGACGGTGCTGCCGCCGGGGCTCATGACCTTCTTGACGAGGTGCGGCTCCATCACGTCGCCGCCGTTCGCGACGCCCGCGGCGACGAGCGCCATCTGGAGCGGTGTCACGAGCAGCCGGTCCTGGCCGAAGGCCAGGCGGCCCGGGTCCATTCGGCCGGCGTCGTCGAAGAAGACGTGCTTGCTGCGGTCGAACTCCCCGCTCGCCGAGAGGCTGTCGGACGGGAGCTCGACCGGCGGCTTCGAATAGAAGCCGAAGTCCTTCGCCTTGTCGATCACGCGACCCGCGCCGAGCTTCTGCCCGATGTTGCAGAAGACGGCGTTGATCGAGTGCTGGTAGGCCTGCACGAAGTTGACGTTCCCGTACGACTCGGCCGTCTGGTCCGGGTTGAGTGCGTTCGACACCCTCTGTCCGTACTCTGTGCAGTAACCGGGGTCGTCGAATCTCGACTCGGGTGTGTAGACGCCGGCGTCGAGTGCCGCGGCGGCGGTCACTGTCTTGAACGAGGAGCCCGGCGGGTACAGCCCCTGCGTTGCACGGTTGAAGAGCGGCGAGGACGAGCCGGGGCAGGCGCTCGGGGAGCGCAGGATGCTCTCGAAGCCGCTCGAGGACTCGATCTTGTTCGGGTCGTAGCCGGGCGAGGAGGCCATCACGTCGACCGCGCCGGTCTTCGGATTGAGCACGACTGCGGCGCCGCACTTGCCGCGCAGCGCCGTCTCGGCGATCTTCTGCGCCCTCACGTGCAGGTTGAGGATCACGTTGTTGCCGGTCACGGTCGTGCCCCGCAACTTGTCGCCGAGCTTGTCGAAGATCGTCCCGAGGTTCGCGTTCGACGCCGTCAGATACGCGTTCTCCGAACGTTCGAGGCCTGCGCGGGAGCGGCCCTGCGTCGAGTAGCCGACCGTCTGCGAGGCGAGGCCGTGGGTGGGGTAGCGGCGGAAGTACAGCGTCTGGCCTCCACGCTTGCGCCTCACGTTCGCCGCGAGCGCGGTCTTGCCGTCCGACGCGTAGATCAGCCCGCGCTTGATGCGGAACTGCGCGACCCGCTGAATCGCGTTGTCCTGCTTCGCGGCGAGGCTCGGCGCGTCCCACGCCTGCCAGTACGTCGTCGCCACGATCAGCGATGCGAGCAGGATGAGCGCGGCGAGCGAGACGGCGGAGATCTGTTTGTTCATCTCAGGAGGAGGAGTTGGCGCGGTTGGAGACGAGCAGCAGCCCGGCCAGCAGCAGGAAGTTGGCGACGACGGAGGAGCCGCCGTAGGACACGAACGGGAGCGTGATGCCGGTCAGCGGGATGATGCGCAGGACGCCGCCGACGATGATGAACGTCTGCAGGGCGAAGCCGAAGGTTAGCCCAGCAGCGAGCAGCTTCGAGAATCCGTCGTCCGCCTGCAACGCCACCTTCATCCCGCGCGCGACGAACAGCATGAACACGAGGAGCAGCGCGGCCGCGCCGACGAGCCCGAGCTCCTGCGCGAGCGCCGAGTAGATGAAGTCGCTGTTCACGAAGGGGATCAGCTGGCGGCCGTCCGTGGTCGTGAACGTGCCCTTGCCGAGCCCGGCGCCGCCGAAGCCGCCGTTCGCGATCGAGTAGAGCGACTTCACGAGCTGGTAGCTCTGGCAGTCCTGGCGAAGTGCGGGCCCGCCGGTCTGCGGGCAGAACACCTTGTCGGTCGTCCAGGGGTGCAGCCAGATCGTCACGCGCTCGTGAACGTGCGAGATCTTCTCGTACGCGACGCCGCCGCCGACGACGAAGAGGACCATGCCGACGACGACGAACGAGAGCCGCCCGGTCGCCACGTAGAGCATCGCGAGGAAGATCCCGAAGTAGAGGAGGCCCGAGCCGAGGTCGTTCGACGACGCGAGCACCAGCATGCAGGCGCCCCAGATCACGAGCAGCGGGCCGACGTCCTTCGGGCGTGCCTGCGCGAGCGCCTCGCGCTTCTCGCGCAGGTATCCCGCGAGAAACACGATCAGGAAGATCTTCGAGAACTCGCCCGGCTGGAACTGGAACGAGCCGACGTGTACCCAGAGCCGCGCGCCGTTCACCGTCGTCCCGAGCCCCGGCACGCGCGGCAGGAAGAGCAGCACGATCGCGCTGACGCCGAACACGTACTTCAGCTGCTCCAGCACGCGATAGTCGCGTCGCAGGCGGAGGAGCGCGAGCGCGAAGAGCGCGACGCCGATCACGATCCAGAGCCCCTGCTTGAACGCGTCGCTCGCGCCGAGCCGGTAGATCTCCGTGACGCCGACCGCCGCCAGCAGGCCTGCCATCGGCAGCAGGTAGGGGTCGGCCTGGGGAACCGTGTAGCGCGCGACGAGGTGCGCGGCGACGTAGAGCGCGAAGAAGAAGATCGCGTAGCCGAGCGAGCCCCAGCTCACCTCCGACTGGCGGGCGATGTAGACGGATGCGAAGCCGATGCCGGTCAGGACGCCGACGACGGCGAGATAGACGAGCTCCCTGTTCCGGTACGAGAGACTCAGCGCGCGAGCCCCCACAGGACGAGCGCGACGATCACGGCGATCAGCGCGGCGATCACGAGGAGCGCCAGGAGTCGCCTGCCGATGCCCGCCTGCGGCGCCTCGTCGGCCTGCGCGGCCATCGCCGCATCGATCTCCTCCGCCGGCACGACCATCGTGTCGACGGCCGCGGCCGGCTCGGCTTCCTCGAGCGGCGGCGGCGGCAGCACGCCGTCCTCGGGATGCAGCGTGTCCTCGTCGTCGTGCGGCACCGTGAACTCGCGCGTCCGCTCGTCGGGCTCGCCCGGCGCGTCCCCCTCGACGAGCTCGAACAGGATCGCGGTGATGTTGTCCTCGCCGCCGGCGCGGTTCGCCGCCTGGACGAGCGCGCGCGCGGCTCCGTCGAGGTCCGGGCGGCCGTCGCGCAGGATCCGCTCGATCGTCTCGCGGTCGACCATGTCGGAGAGCCCGTCGGAGCAGATCAGGTACAGGTCGCCGGCCTCCGTCTCGACGGAGAACGTGTCGACGTCGACGTCGGCGTCGGTGCCGAGCGCGCGCGTGATCACCGAGCGCTGCGGATGCGCCTCGGCCGCCTCGGGCGACAGCTCTCCGCGGCGTACCAGCTCCCCGACGAGCGAGTGGTCGTCGGTTAGCTGCTCGAGCCGGTCGCCGCGCAACCGGTAGGCGCGCGAGTCGCCGACATGGCCGATCGTCAGGCTGCCGTCGCTCTCGACCAGCGCAACCGTCATCGTCGTCCCCATCCCGGAGGTGGACGCGTCGGTGGAGGCGCGCTCGTGCACGCGGCGGTTCGCCTCCTGGATCAGCTCACTCAGATACCGCTCTCCGCTGCCGTGGTTCGAGTCCTCGAGCGCGCCCGCGGCGAGCGCCGAGGCGACCTCGCCCGCGCGTGCGCCGCCCATGCCGTCGGCGATCGCGAAGAGCGGCGGGCGGCAGACGAAGGAGTCCTCGTTTCCGCGGCGCTTGCGGCCGGGATCGGTGCGTGCCGCGCTGCGACCCAGCTTCACGGCTCGAACCGCAGGTCGGTCTCCCCGATCCGCACGACGTCGCCGGGGGCGAGCTTGCGCTCCCGCGTCAGGCGGATCCCGTTCACGAATGTCCCGTTGGTCGAGCCGATGTCCTCGATCCAGATGCCGTCGCGCCGGGGCTCGAAGCGCGCGTGCCGCGTCGAGGCATATTCGTCCGTTGGCAACGGGACGTCGTTGTTCGAGCCGCGGCCCATCGTGAGCGCGTGCGCGTCGAGCGTGTAGACCGTCCCGCCGTCGACCGCCGGGCTGTCGAGCACGACGAGCCGCCCGAGCTCGCGTCCGGCCGGCTGGGCGAGCAGGCCCGCGGCGGCCGCCTGCTGCGGCGCGAGGATCATCGACTCCTGCGGGAGCCGCAGGTCGCGTGCGGCCGAGCGCACGATGCGCCAGATGAAGAGATAGAGGAGGACGAGGAACGCGAGCTTCAGGACGAGCAGCGTTGTCTCGACCTGCGCCGAGGCGAGCACGGCTAGGTGAGCTCCCGTTGGAACGTGATCTCGGTCGAGCCGATCGTGAAGCGGGTGCCGTCCTCGAGCTTGAGCCGCTTCACGCGCTTGCCCTTGACCTCGACGCCGTTCGTCGAGTCCAGGTCGACGAGCCAGTACGTCGCCCCCTCCTGCCGGAGCTCCGCGTGGCGGCGCGAGACGTTCGGGTCGATCACCTGGAGATCGGCGTCCTTCGAGCGGCCGAGGACGACGCGCCGGTCCGAGATCTCGTGGCGGTCGCCGTCCCACGTCAGCACGGCGATCTGCCGCTGGATGCCGAGGTCGACCGGCGAGGCCGCCTCGGTCGGCTGCGGGGGCGCCGCGCTCGGCTTGTAGATCATCGTCGCATTCGGCTCCGCCTGGCCTTCCGGCTCGCCCGCCGCCTTCCCTTTCTGGACCATGCGGGTCGCGATGCCGAAGACGCCGAGGTCGAGATCCTCGTCGACCTCGAGCTGCACCTGCGGCGGCGTGAGGAGGACGTAGCTCTCGCGGCGGGCGTGCTCGGCCAGGTACTCCGCCAGCTCGTCGCGCAGCTGCGCCTCGTAGCTCGCGAACTGCTCGTGGTCCTGCGGCGACAGATAGATCGTGTACTCGTTCGGGACGTAGACGCGCGAGACGGAGACGTTCTTGTGGTCGTCCATCTCCTTGATCAGCTTCCGCGCCAGCTCGACCGGCTGCACGTTCGTGCGGAACGCACGGCCGAAGACGCCCTCGAAGAGCGACTCGAGCTTGGATTCGATGTTGCGGAGAACTGACATGGGAGGCGGGGATGTTCCCCCACGGGGAAGAGTTTATGTCCGAGGCTCGAGCGCGAGCGCCCCGGCGGTCAGCCATGCGGCGGCGACGAGCGGCAGCACTGCGGCAGCCGGCGCGGCGAGCGCGGTCGCGGCGAGAAACGCTGCGCCGAATGCCGCGGCCGGCCATGGGCCGCGCCTGCGCACACGCGGGAGCACAGCTGCGGCGGCCGCCAGGACGAGCGCCTCCACGAGCAGCACGGGGTGCGCCGTGAGCTGCGCCGAGAGCGCGTGCGCGACGGCGGTCGGTCGCGTCGAGCCGGTGACGCCGAGGCCGAGCGGCGGCGTCGAGCCGTCGAACGGGAGCGGCACGCGCCGCAATCCTGCGACGAGCGCGGCGAGCAGCAGCGCGGCTCCCGCCTGGACGGCGCGGCGCGCGCGGCCGCGCGCGGCCTGCGCTGCGAGCGGGACGAGCGCGAGCGCTGCGACCGGGGCGAGCAACGGCCCGGCAGCGACAAGCAGGCCGGCACGCGCGTCCTGCCAGGTGAATGCGGCCCAGCCGGCCGCGACCACCGCGTAGACGACCGCGAGCCCGAGCGAGATGTTCGCAAGCGGGAAGAACGCCACCGTGAGGGCGAAGAGGAGCCCGGCGCGCGGCGCGGCGAAGCCGGTCGCCGCCCCGGTCGCGGCGATCCCGAGGGGCCAGCCCGCGGGGTAGAAGGGGAGGCGCGCCGCGACCCATCCCGAGGCGAGGGCGGTGAGCGCGCCCGGCAGCAGCCGCTCGGCGGCGAACGCGGCGCGCGAGAACGGTGCCGAGGGCTTCGAGCCGCCCGTCTTCTTCCGCTTGCGCCGCCTCGGGAGCGAGCGGAGCTCATGAGCGAGCCGCTCGGCGGACGGCCGCCGCTGCGGATTGACGAGGAGCGCGCTCGCGACCGTCTGCAGGACGTGTCGCGGCAGGTCCGGCCGACGCGTCTCGAGCGCGGGCGCCCCTTTCTCGATCCGCCGGGAGGTCTCGACCATGTCGCCGCCCCAGAACGGATGCTCGCCGGCAAGAGCCTCCCAGAGGAGGACTCCGAGCCCCCAGACATCGGCCGCCTCGGTCGCCGTCAGCCCCTGCAGCCGCTCCGGCGAGATGTAGGCGAGCGTGCCGGGAATGTCGCCGAGCGCGGTCAGCGTGTCGAACTCCGCCATCTGCGCGAGCCCGAAATCGAGCAGGCGCACGTCGACGACATCCGACTCGGCGAGCAGCACGTTCGACGGCTTGACGTCGCGGTGGATGATGCCGCGCCTGTGCGCGTGGGCGAGCGCGTCCGCGATCTGCGCCGCGACCTCGAGCGCGGCGCGGTCGTCGATCTTGCCGCCGCGAAGCGCCTCTCGAAGGGTCCGGCCGGGGATGTACTCGTACGCGATGTAGACGTTCGCCGAGTCGCTCGCGAGCGAGATGATCCGCTGGCAGCGTGGGTGGCGCAGCGCGGCAGCCGCGCGCGCCTCGCGCTCGGCGCGGTGGCCCGACTTGCCCTCGCGGCCGACGATCTTCAGCGAGACGTCGAGGCCTGTCTGCTCGTCGCGCGCGAGCCACACGTGGCCCATTCCGCCCGAGCCGAGCGGCCGCAGGGGGCGGTATCGGCCGAGAAAGAGGTCGTGCGAAGCCGCCGCCGAGGACACCATCGCTTGTACGAGTTTCGGACGAGTAATCCTCTACGGCCGACGAACGCGGTAGATTCGCCTGGAATTGGACCCGCGTGACGACGACATCCAGTTCGACTTCTTCGAGGACGAGGGCGCGACCACCGAGCGGGCCGCGCCCCAGCCCCGTGTCCGCCTGCCGCGTCGCGGTGGCGGCGGCACCGGCCGGCGCCGGCCGGCCGGGCCGCCGCGCGGGCTGACGCCGCTCCTGCGCCTGCTCGCGCTGATCGCGATCGTCGTTGCCGTGCTCGTCTTCTTCGGGCTCGTCATCCAGTCGTGCGCGTCGACGTCGAAGCACGACAGCTACCAGCACTACATGACCCGGCTCGCGACGGTCGCCCACAGCTCGGAGCAGGACGGCGGCGACGTCGCGAATGCGCTCACGACGCCGGGGTCGAAGGTAAGCGACCTGACGGCGACGCTCGACGGGATCGCCGAGCAGGAGCGCCAGAACGTGACGGCCGCGCAGCATCTGGACCCGCCCGGCCCGTTGCGGGACGAGAACCAGCAGGTCGTCGAGGCGCTGCAGCTGCGCGTGAGCGGCGTTCAGGGCCTTGCGAACACGTTCAAGTCGACCGCTGCGTCGAAGGCGAGCGACGACGCGTCGCTCCTCTCGGCGCAGGCCGACCGGCTGCTCGCGAGCGACGTCGTCTGGGACGACCTCTTCCTCGATCCGGCCAGGGCCGAGATGACGCGGCAGGGCGTCAAAGGCGTCGCGCCTCCGGATTCGAACTTCGTATCGAACCGCGACCTGATCAACGAGCATTCGATGTCGCTCGTCCTCTCGCGCCTCCGCGGCGCCTCCACCGGGGGCACGCCGACGGGGGTCCACGGGACGAACATCGTCGGCACGAAGGTGCTCCCGGGCGGCCAGGCGCTGACGAGCGGCGAGAACACGGTCACGGCGTCGCCGGATCTCAAATTCGCGGTCACCGTGCACGACGGCGGCGACTCGCAGGAGGTCGGGATCAAGGTCACGCTGACGATCCAGAAGCCCGTGAAGTCGATCGTGCGGACGCGGACGATCAAGGTGATCAACCCCGGCCAGGACGTCGTGGTCACGTTCTCCGATCTGGGCGGCGTCCCGTTCGCCCGCAAGACGACGCTGAGTATCGACGTCGCCCCGGTGCTCGGCGAAAAGGACGCCTCGAACAACAAGGCCTCCTACCCGGTCATCTTCTCGCTCGGCTAGCCTCGGTCGGATGCACGCGACGGCGACAGACGCCCTGATCGTCGCGCTCGTGGGAATCGGCGTCGGCGCCGTCGGGATCGGTCTCGCCTGGTGGTCGACGATCAAGGTTCGCCGCGTTCGCGCCGCGCAGCGGATGCTCCTCGGGGGCGGACGGAAGGATCTCGTCGATTTCGCCGTCTCGCTCCAGGGCCGCATCGACGATCTTCATCGCGCGGTCGACGAGGTGGCGGCCGGGCTCGCCCGCGTCGAC